>JBFLZU010000119.1 GCA_040756155.1 Nitrospirota bacterium
AGTTACGGAGCATGCTTTATATCGCTGCACTTTTGCCTGTAAGCCTTTTGCCTTATACTATAGGGATGACAGGTGAGTTTTATATGATAACCGCTTTGCTTCTCGGATTTTTTTATCTCCTTTCTGCTTTCTTGGCCCTCTATCAAAACAATAAAAAATATATAATAACATTTATCTACTCTATTATTTATCTTTTTTTACTCTTAACAGTTATGATCATTAACTCTCCACATCATTTATCCCCATAGCCCCCATTTAATGGACAAAGAAAGGGTTCTAATAGTATAATATTTTATTCACATTGACTTACTTGTCATTGCGAGCACCCGAAGTCGGGGTCCCCAAAAAGTCATAGACTTTTTGGGGTAGTAGTTGCGTGGCAATCTCATCGAAAAAAGGCGAGATTGCTTCGCTTCGCTCGCAATGACGGTCTTCTATCGGCAATTTTGGGAAGGATTGGAATATGACTGTTGAAACCGGACTTCTTCTACTTGAATCAGTGCTTCTTGTAGCTACCATTATTCTCCTTCTTTACAGCATCAAAGAAGGGAGAGCCAGGAAAAACCTTCTCTTGGAGGTGGGAAAGGCAACAAAGATCCTTACCCGACAGGAATACTTTCTCACAGTCACTGATTCCATGATAGATGCTAAGGAAGAGATCATAGGGTGTATCACGGGTAGAATTCCAACAGGGGACGATATAAAAAGGACAAAAGAGATAATAAGACATATAGAGAAAGTAACAAAGAATGGTGTGCGTGTTAAATACCTCTTACCAAAATTCCCCGATAGATTGCATATAGGCTACCTTTATACGAAGGCTGGTGCTGAGATCCGATACAGTAGCTGTGTCATGGTTCATAACATTCGCTATATAGTCGTAGATGACAGATTGGTTGTGATTGGTATTCCTGAAAGCACAGGTGAAAAGGAAGCGACGAAGAAAGGTTATAGAATTTCTTCTGAAGGGCTTGCAATGATACTCAAAGAACATTTCTATATGTGCTGGGATAAAAATATTAATTATGAGGAATATGTCAGAGAGATAATAAATCAAACCGGAATAAAACCAAAGCTACTTGCACAGGAACTTCAAATAGATGAGAAGGAATTGGAAAGGATTGCGGGGTAAATGATTTTATGAAAAAGAAAGTTATTGTTTTATCCATCAGTTTTCTGATAGCAGTAATCATACTCTCCTTTCTATTATTCAGAAGGGATGAAAAGATTAAGCCCATTCGTACGGTCGGTATTGTTGAGGCTACGGAGGTAAATCTCTCCTCAAAGGTCTCTGGACGGATAGCAGAAATCTGTTGCAGGGAAGGAGATACGGTAAAAGCAGGTGCAGTAGTTATCAGGATTGAAAGTGATGATCTCAAGGCATTGGTGGAGCAGGCTATTGCATCGTTAGAAAAAGCAAGGGCAGATGCAAAGAGTGCAGATGCTATGATAGAAAGTTCAAAGGCAGAGTTAAACACAGCAGAGGCTGATGTTAAGAATGCTGAGGCTGAGGTAGAGAAAGCAAAGGTCCAGATGGAGGAGGCAAAGAGGCAGATGGAACGGATAACATCGCTTTTTAAAGAAGAACTGGTCTCAAAGGCAGACGAAGACAAGGCAGTTACAGCCTTTGAATCTTTAAGGGCGGCGTATGAGGCTTCAAAGGCAAGACACAGGGCTATGCTTTCCCGCATGGAACTGGCAGCATCCCAGTTAAATTACTCAATAAGCCAGCTTGCATCTGCAAAGGCAAGAGTTAAAGAATCGGAGGCAGTACTTGCCTACCACAAGGCAAGACTTAATGATACCACCATCACAACCCCTATTTCGGGAACAGTTGTCTTTAAGGCTATGGAATCAGGAGAGATGGTATCCTCGGGAGTTACCATCCTTACGGTTGTTGACCTTAATAACCTATGGGTCAGGACAGAAATAGAAGAGACCCTTATTGTTAGGATAAAACTTGGAGATAAGGCTATAATAAAGGTAGAGAGTATTCCTAACAGGATATTTGAAGGCAGGGTTAAAGAGATAGGAAGACATGCAGAATTTGCCACACAGAGGGATGTCACAAGGGGAAGACAGGATATAAAGACCTTCAGAGTGAAGATATACCTTGAAGATAAGGATATGATCTTAAAGCCAGGGATGACCGTATTAGTTGAAATACCATAAAAAAGTTGAAAGTTGAAAGTTGAAAAATGAAAGATGAAAGATATTCAATAGAGGTCTTGGAGACCACAAAGAAATTTGGCGAACTTATTGCTGTGGATAATGTGAGTTTTAAGGTAACAGAAGGGGAGTTTTTTGGGTTTCTTGGTCCAAACGGTGCAGGAAAGACCACCCTCATAAGGATGCTTACTACATTATTAAAACCAACCAGTGGTAAGGCTGTGGTTGCGGGCTATGATGTCATGAAAGAACCAGAGGCGGTTAGACATGAGATAGGGGTCGTTCCACAGACAATGACCAGCGACCTTGATCTCACAGGATATGAGAATATGGATATCTATGGAAGATTCTATAGAATCCCGAAGAAAATAAGGCACGAACGCATCTCATATCTCCTTGAACTCGTTGGTTTAAGTTCACGGGCAAATGACCTTGTCGCAACATATTCTGGAGGGATGAGAAGGAGGCTTGAGATAGCGAGGGTGATGGTTCACAGACCAAAGATACTTTTCCTCGATGAACCGACACTCGGTCTCGACCCACAGAGCAGACGGGTTGCCTGGGAACTTATCGAAAGGTTCAGAGAAGGCGACTCACTGAGCGTCTTCCTTACAACCCATTACATGGAAGAGGCAGAGACGCTCTGTGACAGGGTTGCGATAATAGATAAAGGAAAGATAATTGCTCTTGGCTCACCTGAAGAGCTAAAGACACAGATTCCTGGCAATGACATTATCTCCATTATAACCTCTGAAGTAACGGATGAACTCAATGAAAGAGTGAAAAACCTTCCATTTGTCCATAAGATAAATGCTGAAGAGACTACACTCAGGGTTTATGTTGATAACGGTGCACAGAATCTTCCAACACTCATAGAAGAGGTGAAATCTCTCGGCATAGAGGTGGTTTCAGCCTCCATCCATCAGCAGACACTCGAGGATGTCTTTATTCATTACACTGGCAGGGCGATCAGGGAAGAGGAGGCAAAAAAGGTGAGTTATTTCCTCGGTGCTGGCGTCCCACAGAAGTGGGGAAGGTAAGGATATAGATGGTAAGACTTTTAGCAGTTATAGAAAGGGACCTGAGAAAGTTCATGCGTAATCCAGTAGTCATTGCCATGAGTGTTATTATGCCCCTTATCTATCTCGTTATACTCGGTAATTCTTTTCAGGGAGAGGTAAAGAATCTTCCAGTAGCAGTCGTAAATCATGATACAGGTCATTATTCAAAGCGACTTATGGAGAACATGAGGACTGTGGAGGCAGGGATAAAGACATTTAAACTGTTCAAACTCAGCAATCAACAGGAAGCAGTTGAAGGGGTAAAGGGAGGACATTATAAGGCTGCTGTCACAATCCCTTCAGATCTCAGTCGCAGGGTTGCCATCAATGATCTTCCAGAGATAGGTCTCTTTCTTGACAATAGCGACAGTATATCAGCCGATGCCATAAATAGGGCAATGGCAGGCATTGTACAGGGCATAAAAATAGAGTACATCCCTGTCAGGGAACCGAGAACCGAGATATACCTGAGGAATCAAAACCTTTACCCGAAGGTGGATTATGACCAGTCCCTTATTCCTGGCGTTGTAGTAATGGCTATATTTCTCGGAACAATGACTACTGGTGTTTTCAATCTCGTCATGGACAGGTTTCTTGGAATGGATGAAAGTTATTTTCTTACTCCAATAACAAAAGGGGAAATTGTTGCAGGACTCATTGTAAGTGGGTTGATAATAACTACTATACTGGCTACCCTAGTCTTTGCTGTAAGTATGCTTATTACGGGTATCAGTCTTACTGGTGGAATAAAACAGTGTGGTTCCATTTTAATCGTAATAATCCTTACAACACTCGGACTTCTCAGCATGATGTTTCTCTTTCTCGGACGCGTCAGACATCCGAGGATTGTAGGGATATTCGGTGGATTTCTCAATGTAATCTTCTTCTTTCCGAGTGGAGCAGTCTATCCTGTAGAGAGTTTCCCAGCATGGCTTAAGGCATTTGCAACGGTTAACCCAGAGGCGTATGCCATAGACGCACTAAAAGCCATTATTTTCAAGGGTGCAAGCCTCCAGAGTATTACTGGCGATATTATCTTTCTTTCAATATTTACCTTATTAATGATGATTGCAGCAATAGTGACCTTTAAAAGGACACTGTAGAAGTGAGCTTGCCGAAGGAGTGAGCTTGCCGAACTTGGAAATAGTTCTTGCAACAAGGAATAAAAAGAAAATAGAAGAGATAAGAAGGATTCTTAAGGATATACCAATACCTATACTTTCTCTCGATGACTTTATAGGATGTCCAGATATAGAAGAAGACGCTGATACCTTTGAGGCAAACGCTGTTAAGAAGGCGGTATCTGTAACAAGATATACAGATAAACCTGCACTTGCCGATGATTCAGGTCTTGAGGTGTATGCACTAAAAGGGGCACCAGGCGTATCGTCAGCGAGATATGCCGGTAGAGGTGCGAATGACAGGGAAAACCTCGAAAAACTGCTACATGAGATGCATTCAATTGATGATGAGAGAAGGGGTGCAAGATTTGTTTGCTACGTGGCTCTGGCATACCCTGACGGTAGCGTGAATACATTTTATGGATACGCTGAAGGCAGGATAGGGAGAGAACCAAGAGGTGAGAATGGTTTTGGATATGATCCTGTATTTTATCCCGATGGATATGACAAGACATTTGCCGAAATGACCCCTGATGAGAAGGATTCTGTCAGCCATAGAGGAAAGGCACTTAGGAAGCTCTATCGGTATCTTAAAAGTATTATAAGAAAAACTAATATGGTAATTTTAATTTTTTTCTTGAAAAATTTTTTATTTCTGTCATAATTACTAAGATTTGGAGAAGTACTTAGGAATAATCTAACCCCTGCCATATAATTAACTGTTAATTTTGAAAGGCTATATATTTTTGTCTTTTTAATTTTAGAATTATCTCTGCGCCTGTCCTGATAACAGAGCAGGATTAGTTACTTAAGTAGTTGTAGAACCAGATCTTTAATTAGTTTATGGAGGAATAATATATGAGACTTGTATTACTTGGTGCGCCTGGGGCTGGGAAAGGGACTCAGGCAAAGAAACTTATAGAAAAATATGGAATTCCACAGATTTCAACGGGGGATATCCTGAGAAAGGCAGTAGCCGATGGCACACCACTGGGAAAAGAGGCAAAGTCCTATATGGATAAAGGTGAACTTGTTCCTGATAAGGTGGTCATAGGGCTAATCGAGGAAAGATTAAGTCAGGATGATTGTAAAAATGGCTATATCCTTGACGGATTTCCACGGAATACTCCACAGGCTGAGGTCCTCGATACTATGCTCTCTACATTGGGAAAGCCTCTTGATTTTGCCTTGAGTGTGGATGTCCGAAAGGATGACCTTCTGAAGAGACTCGCAGGGAGAAGAACCTGCAAAAACTGTCAGCAGATGTATAATATCTATTTTTCCCCACCAAAGAAAGAAAATATATGCGATAGATGTGGCGGTGAGCTTTACCAGAGAGACGATGACAGAGAAGAGACAATCAGGAAAAGGCTTGATGTATACGATGCTCAGACAGCACCTCTTATAGAGTATTACAAAAAGAAGGGGATACTTAAATCTGTTCTGGGCGTGGGAAATATAGATGAGATATTTAACAAGGTTTGTGCTGTATTAGAGAATAAATAATGGGATAAGGAAGGAGGATGAGATGGAGAAGATCATAGGACATGGTGGTAAAGAACTTGTAGAAAGGATTATAACTGACAAGGGGCAGGCTAAGGAAAAGATTAAAGGCCTGAAAGAGGTTCCGGTAAATAGGCAGGTAGCTACGGAGTCAATAAGTA
>JBFLZU010000120.1 GCA_040756155.1 Nitrospirota bacterium
CAAGGCAAAGGAATATGAGGCGAATACCGGCGAACATATCAGGCCTATCTGTCTGGTGCAAGCAGAAAGAACAGGCAAGGAGCAGAGGGGAACGAAATATATTCACGCAGAGGACGTTAAAGAATATCTTATCAAGCAATGCGGCGTATCGGAAAATGAGATAGCTATCAAAAGCAGCGAAAAAGATGATATTGAAGGCATAGACCTTTTAGGCCGTGATTGTGAAATCAGGTATATCATTACCAAGCAGGCATTGCAGGAAGGATGGGACTGCGCCTTTGCATATATTCTTACGATATTGACAAATCCCGGTTCTCAGCTTAGCATCACGCAGCTTGTAGGAAGGATTCTCAGGCAGTATAAAGCCAGAAAATCCAAAGTCAAAGACCTTGATGAAAGCTATGTCTTTTGCCATAGGCCGAAAGCAGGCGTTCTTTTAGAAAGCATCAAGAAAGGTTTTGAAGTTGAGGGGCTGGGCGATTTGGCTTCAAGGGTGACTGTAAAAGAGGGAGATCCGGCTTTAGAGGATGCTACAAAGGAAAAGGTTGTCAGATATAGAGACAAATTCAAAGTATTTGAGGGCAAAGTTTATCTGCCTAAATTTGTAATTCAGGAAAACATCGGGTGGCGTGATGTCAACTACGACATGGACATTTTAAGCAGAATAGACTGGACTGATGCAGACTTAAACCCGGTGAAAGTCCTTCCGCTGGGTGAGAAAAAATTAAGGGATGAAGAAATAACGGTTGGGCTGAGTGAGGATGTAAAAGAACTTCTTGAGAGAAAAGGCAGCAAAGAAAGGCATGGGGGGTTGAAGCTCGACCACGTTCTTATGACGAGACAGTTGCTGGATATTATCCCAAATCCCTGGATTGCCCATGATATCGGGAAAAAGATTCTGGATGCCTTGCTGAAGAATAACAGCAAAGAGAAAGTTACAAATAACCTTGCTTTTATCATTGAAGAGACCCGCAAACAGTTGTTGGAAGAACGTAACAGGCTGTCCGAGAAAATATTCAGAGATTTGATTGATAAGAAAAAGCTCTGGTTTTTCCTTCTGGCCGATAAGGGAGGTTATGAACTCCCTCCAAGCATAAAGGTAAAAAAGAGCAGCAAAAGGCTTGTCAGGGATGATCATTCTGAGGTTCAGAGGAGTCTTTTTGATTATGTCCCTGAAGAAGAATTTGATAGCGAAACAGAAAAATCTGTTGCAATATATCTCGATGAACAAGAAAAGCTTTTATGGTGGTACAGGAATCTTTCCAGACAGGATTACTACATTCAGGGATGGCGAAAGAACAAAATTTATCCCGATTTCATATTTACAAAGGCCGATGATTCCGGTAGAAATTTCAGCACGGTCTATGTTGTTGAAACAAAGGGCGTTCATCTAAAGGATTTCGAAGATACTAAATATAAGAGAAACGTTTTTAAGTTTTGCAACGACTTAGGCCAAAAAAGAGAATGGAAGGAATTGAATAGAGAGTTTTCAAGAGGGATTGAGTTTCAGGTTATAGCTGAGGATGAGTGGAAGAAGAGGATAAATGAAATTTTTGCGATTTAATTTTTATAAAGACTTCAAATCAAAACTTGAAGCGAGGTTGGAAGAATAGATGATATTGAAACAGCGAAAATGGAAAATAACAATATTGATTCTTCTCCTCTTTCTCTCTGCCTGTGCGACCACGACAGGTCCAAAGGTTACGGATAAGGAAATAGAGGTCGCTACAGAAGAACTCAGGATAAAGGCTGCAAAACGGTTTATCGAAACCAAACAGTGGGTGCATACAGTAAGCTGGAGGCTTCTCAAAGCGATACCGAAGGAGGACTTCAAGAAAAGAAGGGGAGGTATCGGAATAGACCTCTATAATCTCAAAGACCCTGTCCTTGCACGGATTGCAGGAAAAGAGGCATCTTCATCGGATAGGCTCATTATCTCTTTTGTTACTCCAGGAACTCCTGCTTATGTGGCAGGATTGAAAGCAGGTGATATTATAAAAGAGATCGATGGTAAAAAGGTATCGGACATGACTGATTATAGCAGAGCGGTGGAGGACATCACACCAGGCAAGGTCACAAGGTTTACTATAACACGGAATAATCAGACACTCAATATTGATATTATACCTGCCGATATGCCAAGGCTCGCTGTCTTCGTTATAGATTCCCCTGAGATTAATGCCTTTGCTGATTCAAGTGGTGTCTATATTACTTACGGAATGCTACGATTTGTTAAATCTGATGATGAACTTGCCTTTGTTCTCGGACATGAGATGGCACATCTTACAAAAGGACATTTATTGAAATCAACAGGCTCCCAGATACTAAGTGGTATAATAGGTATCCTCGTAGGGGGAGTAATGAGCAGATATGACCCTCAAAGTGGACAGGTGCTGGGAGATACTGTTGCGAGGGGATTGCATGCCCCATTTTCAAGGGAACTTGAAAGGGAGGCTGACTATTTTGGATTGCTTTACACCCACAGGGCTGGTTTTGATATTGTAAAGGCATCCGAATTCTGGGAGAGGTTTGCGATAGAACTGCCTGCAACTATGACTCGCAGTTATCTCGGAACACATCCCTCATCTCCAGAGAGGATGGTAAGGATGAAAAAATCTGTTGAGGAGATATTGAAAGGTGATAGAAATTCCACCACACCTAATCCATAACCTCATAAAGAGAGCACTTGCCGAAGACATAGGGCACGGAGATATAACAACCACCTCGATAGTCCCTGAAGAGAAAACATCTGAGGGTAAGATTATTGCCAAGGAAGGCTTAGTCCTCTGCGGTTTATACATCGCAGAGGGAGTCTTCAGAGCCCTCGACAGGGATGCAACAGTATCTTCACACTTTAAAGATGGTGATACCATAAGAAAAGGCGAAATAATTGCAGGGGTCTCATGTAATACAAAGGCATTACTGACAGGAGAGAGGACAGCCCTTAATATAATGCAGAGGCTCTCAGGCATAGCGACCCTGACATCAAGGTTTGTAGAACAGGTTAAAGGCACAGGGGCAAGGATAGTTGATACGAGAAAGACAACACCTATGTTAAGGGCTTTTGAAAAGTATGCTGTGAGGTGTGGAGGGGGATTAAATCACCGATTCGGGCTCTATGATGCAGTTCTCATCAAAGATAATCATATAGTGGTCGCAGGAGGTATAACCTCTGCAGTCAGACGTGTAAGAGAAATCTTGCCTCACACGGTAAAGATAGAGGTTGAGACAAAAAAACTCGATGAAGTAAAAGAGGCGGTCGAGGCTAAAGTCGATATAATTATGCTGGATAATATGGGAATTGATGAAATAAAAAAGGCAGTTTCTTTTATACGATCAACTCGCAACTCGCAACTCGCAATTCTTATCGAGGCATCAGGAAATATCAATCTCGATAATGTCAGGGATGTAGCACTTGCTGGTGTGGACCTTATCTCTGTGGGTGCACTAACACATTCAGCCCCAGCAGTAGATATAAGTCTTGAGGTTAGTTAAAAGACATAATTGATACCAAAGATTACACCATGTCTCTGGCTGGTTGCTTTGTTAAAAGGTGCGGTAACTACTCTTCCACTACTGAAGTAGGTAGTATCTGTGCCATCACCTGACTCTATCCTCCAGTATCTATAGCCCATCTCTATAAAAAGGCTTCTCCATGGATTATAGGATAAGGTGGCATCTCCACCACCTCCAAAACCACCATTTGCCTTATGTTTAAAACTCGGATCCTGCCTGAAATCTGTCCTTAGATTCCAGATGCCTTCTCCTCTGTAGTGTGTCCAGGGTATTACAAAAAGGCTTGCTTTTAGAGAAAGCCTGTCTGATAAAGGCACGCCTCCCCTTGCTCCAATCCTTATGCTATCCCATTCAAAGATATAAGTAGACTTCAGTCTAAAAAATGCCCCTGTTGCTGGCACCTCCTGAAATCCATTAGTCATAATTATATCTTCTTTCCAGTGCTGATACCCCAGCAGGACATCTATAAATAAATCCTGCTTGTAGCGAACCCCATGTGGTTCACTCCCTTTCCCTCTATCAGGTCTTGTAAATATACGGAGGGCATAATCTATATTAAGATACCAGAGGTTGTCATCCTCTGCAGTTCCACTACTGCGGGAATATAACCCCTGCCTGTTATCTCTATTATAATCGCTGTCTATCCATTTGCCATTTCTGATATTTCCATATCCATATTCCAATATCAGGAAATGCTTAGAGTTGATGCCGACTTCTCCATATAATTCAATTACCGTGCTGTCAATATGCTTATACTCTAATTCAGATAACACATTCGGAGAGCCATCAGTATCGGCTATATTCCAGTCGCTATCCCCTTTACTCAACCATGTCCTTTGCCCCATAGTGAAGGATATATTAAGGGATTTATCGGGTTCTTTCCCAAAAGATGGGGCTGTTATCAAAAGAAATGAGAGAAACAGGATAATGGGACTACTAATCTTTCCTACCATCTGAATATCACCCACTGTGGAACATATATAATTTCACCCTTTACCTTTTCTATCCATTCGTGGCTACCAGGCTCTCTTTCGATGATGTATATATACTCGTAAGGAGTCTGTCTTTCTATATCGAAATAGAATTCCCTCAATTTACCAGACATAGAAACTGCACCCTTAAGATCCTGTTTTGTCTCAAAGAGACCATCACCATCCCTGTCAATCAATGAATACTCATAGGGATAGCCTCTATCTACATCCACATCATAGCGAAATATCCTTCCCTTGATACTGTATGTCCTGATAAGATTTCCATCTTTACCTACATAAGTTCTAATAAGTGTCTCTTTTCCTGGTATCTTATCGATTAAATCTACAGATTCCTCACTCAGTATCCGTGCCTCCCTTACATCCGGTATTTTATGCCCATATTTTTCAATTGTTTCATACTTCTTGATAGCTGGCTCATCCGCAAATACTACGCCTCCCGCAAGTAAAACTGCCGTCACAGATATCAATAATAACCTCATTCCCCCTCCTTATACACAATCTTAGCATACTTGCCACCAATCCTTCAATAATCTTTTCTCTCTTTAAGCAGAGAAAAGGGGACAGCCTGCCGTCCCATTTTTCTTATCTCGGTATCCTTTTATCTCCTACCCGTAGGGTGACCCTCGTGGTGTCAAGATACTCTATAAGTGGTACTGCGTATTTTCTTGATGTATTTATCATGTCCCTGAACTCGGCAACGGTAATCTCTTTCTTCTGCTTGAAGAACTCCTTCAGTTTGTTTAATACATCGTTAAATACATCTACATGAAAATAAAGTGAATCATTAATCCTTACAATCAACCCGTCTCTTGTCAGAAGTTTAAGGATATCAGCAACGTTCTGGTGGCTTATATTGAGTGTGGATTCCATCTCTTCTTTCATCGGTGGTTGAGTGCCACCCTCCATAATCGCTCTGAGTATCTTTTCCTTGATGGCGTCCTGTCTTTCTTCGAGGGTTACCATAAAAGTAGAGAGTCTGACAAGTTCTTTTTCCACTGAAATCTTTCCTGTCCGTTCAAGTTCATATAAGACCCTGTTCATAACCTTGATAGAGCCTTCCTTGAATATCCCTTTTAATCCTTCCTTCGACATTCCTGGCTTTAAGGGATTTTCTCTGTGAAATATCTCAATGGCAGATAGAACAGCATCCTTGAGGTGATTGAATACAACTATATGCAGATATATTTCATCATCCTTATCAATAAGTATGATTTCACCACGATTGCTTAGTGAAATCAGCGCATTTTTTATCGCTGTATTCTCAGCATCTATCCATCCTCTGAGATTGCTTAATGATATACCTGAAACACCGCTGGTGTTAATTTTATAAGAGAACTTCTCTTCGAGATTTCCGTATTCAAGTATCTTCAGCCCATAAAGTATTTTTTCTTCTCCCCTTTTATGTTTCTTTGCCAGTGGTTCTAAGATCATTCCTCCACCCAGTGTTTGCAGTGGAGAGTAGCGTCTTATTATAAAATGGTCTCCTGATAGGGCTATAACAGGAGATTCAACCCTGAGCTGTATATACGAACTCTCTCCTGGAGCGATCTCGTCTCGATCAAGAATCAGTATCCTGCCGATCGCCTCTGATGTCCCGATATGAAGACGTATCCTTGTTCTGTTCTTGAGGGGAGGAGAGTCCTTTAGCAGATGAAATGAGGCATCGAGCATAAAGGTTGGTGTCATCATGCCGGGAAGTGTGACGGCATCTCCCCTTACTATCTCTTCCTTTTCTATGCCTTGAAGATTAAGTGCAGTTCTCTGACCTGCAAATGCCTCCTGGACCTTAATATTATGTGACTGTATTCCTCTTACTTTTGTCTTAATCCTGCCTGGCAGGATCTCTACGGTATCTCCTACAGGTATCTTTCCTGAAAGAAGGGTCCCTGTTACAACCGTCCCAAACCCCTTCATTGTGAATACCCTGTCAACAGGTAGCCTGAATAGCCCATCTGTTGACTTAGGAGGGGTCTCCAATGCCATTTTTCTGATTGTTTCTTGCAGTAACTCTATGTTCTGTCCTGTTTTTGAAGATACGGTGATAAGCGGGGCATCTTTAAGAAATGTCTCTTCTGTGAGATTTCTTATGTCATCGATTACAAGGGATAACCACTCTTCGTCCACAAGGTCAACCTTTGTTACTACGATAATACCCCTTTTTATTTTCAGGAGATTACATATTGCAAGATGCTCCCTTGTCTGAGGCATTACACCCTCATCTGCTGCTACCACAAGTAGCACGATATCTATACCTCCGGCACCAGCAAGCATGTTTTTTATCAGTCTTTCATGCCCTGGCACATCCACTATACCAACTGTGATTCCGTCTGGGTATTCAAGATAGGCAAAACCGAGGTCTATGGTTATGCCACGTTCTTTTTCTTCCTTGAGTCTGTCAGGGTCGATCCCTGTGAGGGCTTTAACAAGCGCACTTTTCCCGTGATCTATATGTCCTGCAGTGCCGAGGATTATATGACGCATACTGCAATAATATAACAGATTGTGGGGATTTTAGAAAGGTGGATTGAGATGTGATAATCTGTTAAGGAAATGAAATAACGATAGATGCATAAATTATTTATCAAGCGGGCTTCTAACCCCAAGGATATTCCTTGACGCCACATGGGTATAGATCATAGTTGTCTGGAGATTTTTGTGTCCAAGCAGTTCCTGAATTGTCCTTATGTCATAGCCGTTCTCCAGCAAATGTGTGGCAAAACTGTGCCTTAATGTATGAATAGAAGCCTGCTTAGTTATACCTGCCTTTCCAACCGCATCTTTGAATGCCTTTTGAAGTGATGCCGGATGCATATGATGCCTTCTAATGATATGCGAACGAGGGTCTATTGAAAGCGACTTTGAAGGAAAGAGCCAGAACCAGCCCCAT
>JBFLZU010000121.1 GCA_040756155.1 Nitrospirota bacterium
AGGTATGTTTGACGACTCGATTTTATGTATAACTGTTATTTTTTATAAACTAAGGACCTCTTTATGAGAAATTGTCAGGTCACCCACAAAAGTTGGATTAACTTAAGAAGTATTTTGGGACAGCCTGGCTGTCCCTATTTTCCTACTGATAACTTTCTGGTGCCTTAGAGCCCGTATGGATGTTTGATGCAGATAATGTGATGCATCGCTTTTAGAAAGACGAGTCAGATTGTTTTGTCAAAGATCAGGTAGAGAATTATCATAGGCTTAAAACAAAAAAACTAAAGGGTTATTTTTGGGTCTTGACACGGTCGCTCTCAATGGATGTTAGCCGAAGTCGCTTGTTTAATTTTGATTCATTACTTGGCAAGTTCACAATATTTCTCAATCGATTCCATAGTCTTATTGGTATTTTCTAAGAGTGTAGTCGATACTTCCTTTATATTTTGGAAGTTCGCAGTCCCTTTTCTTCCTAAATCGCCAAGATAACTATTCCAATTGTAAGCATCAATAAACCAGTTAAAGAAAGCTGCCTGAAGTTGGGCTAAATTAGCTCTACTACTTTGCAGATCTTGTGGTGGTTTAGTAATAAAATATGCTATGACATCGGCAATACCAAGACCTCCAAAAACTATTGGCAATAGAGATTCACCCTTGAAAATAGCTAAACCAACTGAAAAAACAATTAGACCGACTCCTAAGTAAAAAGCTACCTTATACATCATCATGGTTGAACGAAAACCTTTATCAATCTGCTCAACTGTATTCCTTAGACCCGACTTAAATTTATCAGCGGTTTCCATCGTTGTTTTAAGTTGATTTGTTAGTAATGTATTTATTTCCGAAGTTTGAATTACCGCATTAATAAGAGGAAGTAAAACTTGTTTCAATTGAAATATTTCATTCGGATCATTTATTCCCTCATTCTGTATAACAACATCTGGATTACTTACAAGGGATTGTAAAAAGGAGACATCGGCAACAGCTCTCCTCACAATACTGTAGGCAATTTCGTTACTCATTGATTAACCTCCTTCAATCATGCGGATTCAATCTATCTTTTTTATTCTAATAGCGATATTCCAATAACGATTTCCCCACCCCTTATCCAGAATTTCGACACTGCCATAAGGAAATGAATTTCGAGCCATTTTCAGAATCACAGTCCAACGTTCTTTTGCTGTTTCACGTTCACTTTTCATATAGCCCCAATAGTCTCATATATAGAAATTTGCCCCCAACGGCAAATAACGTTTGTGACACAGACGCAAAAATTAAGGGGTCAAAAATTAAGGGGTCAGGTTATGGGCCACCTATTTAAAATAAAACCCTTACTTTGTTATAGCATTCTTGAAATATCAGTTTTTAGCCTCCACATCTTTTATTGCCTCGCTTACTGTAGTATAGTGAACACCTAAATAATCTGCAATCTACTTCTACTTCGGGGACAGTCCCGATTCGGAGCCTGCCCCGAACTGCTGAGATTGCGGAGCCTGTTCCGAGTCTGCCTTGAGATTGCTTCGTCGCTCCACTCCTCGCAATGACAAGTGAGGGGACTCTGCTTTGCTCCGTCTCCTTTTTCCTCTCTCACTAAAAAATTAATTCAATATTTTTCCTCTTTGCTGAATTAAATTTCACTATCTTGTCCCATAGGATTTTTCCGTCAGAAGCACAATACTCTTTAGCGAATTCAAGTGTAAACTTGTTAATAACCTTTGCATATTCTTCCAAGAATTTTTCATTCTTCTCTTTTGCTCTGTGTCCAAGAGGCTCGATAATTTCTGTATAGAGATTCTCATCTCCGGAAACAAATGACCAGAATCTCTGACCGCACAACTTTAAATAATCACCCTTGTCAGGATTATCACCAATCCCATAACAACACCCATTTACTGCAACAATCTTTGTCAGTGATGTATTAGTTCTTAAAATTCTTTTTGCTTTTTTAAAATTATCCCTCATTCTTGAAACCTGCTGGCTATTTCCCCAATTCGGACCGGATTTTATTGTCACAATATATTTGGCATCGCCTTTCTCTAATTCCAAATCGATACCTTCTGCCGATGATTTTCTGCCACCAAATACCCTGCTGCAAATGAAAATCGCCAATTCTTCAAGAAAACCTCCAAATATGCCTTCTTCTTGCGAAGATAAATGTGCGTCTAATAACGATTTAACCAGATCCGGAGCTGCTACTAAGTTTTTGGCTTTAAAAAGATAAGGATTCTTTCGTTTTAAAATATCATTCAGCTTTAGATTCAAAAGATTTTCTAAGCGTTTGGTATGAAATGTTTGAATATTTGCTTCAATAAAGGAGATTATATCTTTCTTTGTTATTTCAGGCATACCTTGCCCTCTTTTCTGCAATAAGACATTCGACTTCTGGAATTCTCTCCTGAGCCATTCTGGCATATTCAGAGATTATTTCGATTCCAACAGAATTTCTTCTTAATTCATAGGCAGCCTCACAAGTAGTTCCCGCTCCCAAAAAAGGATCAAGAACCCAATCATATTCTCTGGTAAATAATTTTATAAACCAATTCGGCAGAGCTTTAGGAAATGTTGCACTATGATTTTTATTTGAGGTTTCGGTCGGCAAATGCAATACATTTGTTGGATAAGCCATCGTTCTACCGATCCAATTAGATATGTTTTTGCCAAAGCCGCTTCCAGCGCGGGAGTTAAATCTTATGATATCATTTTTGCCGAGATTTTTTAATCGCTTATTCGCCCAGTCACCCATTGGAATCATGACACTTTCCTGATACATGTTAAAATTTTTCGTTTTGTTAAATTGCAAACATCTTTCCCATGAGTCACGGAACCTGTTTGGCCACTTTCCGGGATGGCAATTTTTTTTGTGCCAAATAAATTCCTCAGTCCATAACCAGCCCTGTTTTCTCATCTCCAAAATTAGTTCAATTACATATGTATGTCTTTCACCGCCAACAACACGTTCTTTTATGTTTAATATAAAAGTACCGCGTGGTTTGAGTACTCTTAAAAATTGCTCGCTACGGGGTAAAAACCATTTCACATATTTATCCGGTTTAATGCCACCGTAGGTCTTAGTCCTACTGTCAGCATATGGAGGAGATGTAACAATTAAATCAAAAAAATTATCAGGGAATTCTTTGAGAACATCTAAGCAATCACCAACTCTAATATCTGTTTTTAACTCTTTCATTACGGCTCACCTCGCTTGAACATGTTTTTTTCAATTAATAGTTTTCTCGGTTTCAACTGATTCAATTGAATCATAGAATAAGCATTTTGTCAAGAAAAATTTTAGAGACTTTCCCACTGCAATCTCCTTCTACTTCGGGAACAGTCCCGATTCTAATCACCCCCTTGGTGGTCATGTCTTAACCCAATTGTCAAGGACTGATTGACAAAGAGGGCTTTATGGTTTATCTTAAGAGGCATGATACCACTTAAGGACGACAACCCCACAAGACATTTTCCTATACTCACAGTTACATTGATCGCTATAAACGCCGCCATATATCTCTATCAGATATTTGGTGTTTATAATCCAATGAGGTTTATCTTCACCTATGGGGCTATACCGCAGAAAATCTTCAGCAGTGGTATACCAATCTCCTATACCATATTTACCTCTATGTTCCTTCATGGTGGATTGTTTCATGTTGCAGGCAATATGCTTTATCTCTGGATATTTGGAAACAACATAGAGGACAGGCTTGGAATCCCGAGGTTTATAGCCTTCTATCTCCTCTGCGGGATCGCTGCTGCATACAGCCATGCGATTTTAAATGCAGACTCTCCGATCCCTATGGTAGGTGCAAGCGGGGCAATTTCTGGAATTCTCGGTGCCTATATGGTTCTTTTTCCCCGTGCAAGGGTATATACCCTCATCTTTCTTGGCTTTTTTATACAGATAGTGCGGATTCCTGCTTTAATTGTAATCGGGTTCTGGATTGTTATTCAACTTATAAATGGACTTATAAGCCAAGGAGGTAGTCTCGGTGGTGTTGCCTGGTTTGCCCACATCGGAGGATTCTTTACAGGGATAGTGCTGATAAAGATCTTTCTGCGCCCAAAAAATTTTTGACAATTATGGTTTAATTATGTTAAAAAACTACGATTAAAATTAAAGAAGGGAGGAAAGAATGGGTGTTTAACCCTTTCAAATGGCTATCTAAACTTTTCAACTGGCTAACTATTCCCTTCAGATGGCTAAAAGAGGGGATGCCCCTTAAAGGCAAAATAATCATAGCCCTTCTTTTATTAGTCATTATAACCGGAGGTGGTATAGGTGCCTTCAAATTCTACGACTTTACACAGAATAACCCAAAATTCTGCGTAAGTTGCCATCTCATGAAACCTGCCTTTGCAGCATGGGAAAAAAGTGAACACAAAGGTTTAAACTGCCATGATTGTCATCACCTCTCAATACCAGAGCAGAATAGGCTCTTAGTAAACTTTATCCTGTATAGACCTACTAAGGTGCCTGAGAGGCATGGAAAGATTATCGTCCCATGGAAGTATTGTGTAAACTGCCACTGGGAAAGGGATGGGCGTTTTCCTGATGCCTATATGATAAATAGATCCCGTATCCATGCAAAGCATTTCTTTATAGAAAAACTTGAGTGTTCCAAGTGTCATGGATATATCTTACATACATTCACTCCTGAAGAGCGATTCTGCGTGATGTGTCATAAAAAGAGAGAGGTTCATGGCACAGGTATGGAACAGCTTGCCTGTTTGAACTGCCATACAGATAGAACCGTAGACCTAAAACCTGGAAGGAAGAAATGTCTCTTCTGTCATGGCGAAGAAAAGATCAGGAAAGAACTTATTGCCGATGCAACCATTGATGTCAGGTATTTCCGTCCTGATAAAGATACTATTGCAAAGGCAATAAAGATAGATGTTCTACCTGATGCACCGATGCAATTTTACTGTTATGAATGTCATAAACCTCATAAAACCGTGAGACCTGATTGGGGACATTGTCTGGATTGCCATAAGGTCATACCTGATGTTGGAAAACATAACCTCCATATCAAGGTTGTCGGAATGAAGTGCAGTGAATGCCATAAACCACATGGCTGGAGGGTTAAAGAAGAGCAGGCAAAGAAGGATTGTGTAAAGTGCCATGAATATAGAGACCCAAAGAAGTTTATCGGCTCGTGAGCATTTTAAAAGGTTATGAAAAATCATGTTATCAGGCCTTTATTTGTAGTTGTTGGACTGGTTGCCCTTATCCTTATTATCAGGGTCTTCGTTGTCCCTAAGGATTTTGGTGTCCATGAACGAGGTTATATGTTTGGCTGGTATAGAAAAAGTAACGAAGGGGATTGGAAAACCTTCAAAATCAAATATCAGACAAGTGAATACTGTAAGGATTGCCACTCCGAACAGTATAAAAAGATTATAAACTCAAAACACGCAAAGGTTCAATGTGAGAACTGTCACGGACCTGCGGCAGATCATCCAGAAAAACCAGAGAAACTAAGTATTGGCAGAAGCAGGGAATTATGCTTGAGATGTCACGCATATCTGCCTTATAGGCCTTCGGTCTATGCCCAGCTTCCTGGCGTCCCTATAACCTTAAAGATGCAGGACCCTAATGTCCATAACCCGGGTATAGAATGTGTGACATGCCATAGCACCCATGAGGCGTCATTGAAATAAGGAGCTTAACCATGGATTGCGACAGGAGAGAATTTCTGAAAGTAGGTTTTAAAACCCTCCTTGCTACAGGAGTTTCTATTGGTGCCTTTGAATTACTCAAGCCGGAGGTGCTCGCAGCTTTAAATAAAGAGAAGGGGCTGAGGTGGGTATTTGTTGTGGATACCACAAAATGTGTAGGATGCGGGATGTGTGTTAGAGCATGCAAACTCGAAAATGAGGTTCCTTACGAGACAAATGTATCAAGAACCTGGGTCGAAAGATATGTTATGACAAAGGATGGAAAGATTCTTGTAGACTCCCCTAAAGCAGCAAGGGATGGTTTTATTAAGAACGACCCGATGGGTGTAACGGTCAAAAAAGAAGATATTGATAAGGCATTTTTTGTTCCAAAACTCTGTAACCAGTGTGAGGCACCCCCATGTGTCCAGGTCTGCCCTGTAGGTGCGACATACCAGGCACCAGATGGAGTCGTTCTTGTGGACAGGACATGGTGTATAGGATGCGGATACTGCATTATGGCATGTCCCTATGGTGTAAGATTCTTTCATCCTTTATATAGGGTGGCTGAAAAATGTAATTTCTGTTACCACAGGATAAATAAAGGCATGAAGACTGCCTGCGTGGATGCCTGTGCCTTCGGAGCAAGACAGATTGGAAATATAAAAGACCTTGAGGACCCAGTAGCAAGGATTATCAAGACCGAGAGAACCGCTGTGTTGAAAGAAGAGTTCGGGACGAAACCCCATGTTTTTTATATTGGTCTTGATTCCATAGTGAGGTGACAGTATGGAAGTGCATGGTGAATTATGGACTTTAAAAGAATTTTTTGTCTATCCAAACGAGTATATCTACTGGAGTATACAGATAGTTATGTATCCCTTTATGACTGGACTTGTGGCTGGTGCCTTTGTCCTCTCTTCCCTTTATCATGTCTTTGGAAGAAAAGAGCTAAAAGATATGGCCAAGTTTTCCCTGACCTTTTCTTACGCCCTTCTCTTAGCAGCACCAATGCCACTGCTTTTTCATATCCAGAAGCCATTGAGGGGATTTAATGTATTTTTTACACCTCATTTTACATCGGCAATTGCAGCATTTGGAGTTGTATTTTTTGCATATGCTGCCATAGTTGCCTCTGAGATATGGTTTGTTAATAGAAAGTTTTTCATAGAATCCGCCATTAATCTTAAGAACGCCTCTGGGCTCGGAAACAGGCTGAAAGGACTTGTATACAGGGCATGGACCCTCGGATCCTATGATATCAGCGAAGAGGCGTTAAAGAAGGATGAACGGGCAGCAAAGATTCTTGCGGGTGTAGGTATCCCAACTGCATGTTTTCTTCATGGTTACGCCGGTTTTATCTTTGGCTCTGTGAAGGCTAATGCTCTCTGGATGACACCTCTTATGCCTGTTATATTTATAATGTCTGCAATAGTTTCAGGTATCGCCCTCTGCATGCTCACTTATATAATCATAATGGAGGCTAAAAAAGTGAGGATTTTAAGGAAAAGAAAACCATGGATGATATCTGTAGAGGAGATTCGAAGTGTTGAAATAGATATCGTAAAGTCGACCACAAAATATCTTATATTCTTTATGATCATGGCTATATCCCTTGAGCTCTTAGACCTTGTTTTTCGTGGATATACAGCGCTCAAGCACTGGGATATCTTACGTACTGTTATTTATGAAAGGGATTTCATCAACATCTTTGTTATCCAATATGGGATAGGAACTTTACTTCCTTTGATAATATTTCTTATTCCTGGATTGACTATAAAAAGGGCAATGGTAGGATTATTCCTGGTGCTTGTTGGAGTTTTTATGATGAGATGGAATGTGGTTATAGGTGGCCAGGCATTCTCATTGACATTATCTGGTTATATGGATTATATCATGCCCATAATTCCAAGAAACTTAGAAACCCTTAAGGAAGGTCTGGTCGGTGCACTCACCATAATGGCTCTGCCTTATATCTTTCTCTGGATGCTTAACAAGTTTATCCCTGTGATAGATAAGTAATCGAAATCATTGACCTGGCATCGGTTTTCCTGTAGAATTTTTACTATGGGATTAAAGTTAAAGGCTTGCTTCCTATTTTTTCTAATCTTTATATATGCATGTGCAGACAAAGAAGTCCCCAAAAAGGTAAGTCTTAAAAAGACAACATCCCAAACACTACAGATACCATCGGATGTAGGCTCTTTAAGATTTGGTTTTGACCTCAGGCTTGGCCCAAAAGAAGATATGCGAATATATATCCCATTTCTCCGCTATCTTGAAATGAACACGAGCAATAAATTCAAAATAAAATTCGCTGAAAAATATGAGACCACTATTGATTTACTTGGAAAAGGTGTTATCCACTTTGCAGCTATTGGTCCGATGAGCTATATACAGGCAAGGGATAGATATGGTGTAATTCCCCTGGTAAGGGGGCTTAATTCTGAGGGAAAGGCTGAATACAGGGCAGCCATCATCGTAAAGTCTGGAAGCGATATAAAAGGTATAAGAGACATAAAGGAAAGAAGCTTTGCCTTTGGTTCAAGATATTCCACCCAAGGGCATCTTATACCAAGAAAGATGCTTGAAGACAGGGGCATTACCATGGATGACCTGAGCTATTATTCCTTTACTGGTTCTCATGCAGAAGTAGCAAGGGTGGTGATAAATGGCGAATACGATGCAGGAGGGCTGCAGGATACCCTCGCCAAAAGACTTGAAAAAGATGGAAAGGTAAAGATAATCAGTCTTTCAAAACCTTATCCGAGTAGCCTCATCTGTGCAAATAAGGATGTGCATCCACCCATCTTGAAGGCAGTAAGACAAGTTCTCCTGCAACTCGAACCCTCTGGTAAACACAGGGAAATCCTTATAGACTGGGATAAGACAGAGATGCCGATGGGCTTTGTAGAAGCAAAGGACTCAGATTATGAAGGACTCAGGAGGCTGGCTTATAAATATGGACTTATAAGATGAAGATACGTTCAAAGATTATCATTATAACAACTTCAATTGTAATCGCCCTCGGCATGATTATTTCACTTCTTGTAAGGGAAATGATCGGAAAAGCTCTGCGGGAAGAATTACAGAAAAGGGGAGTTACTATTGTAAGAGACCTTGCTGACAGAATTGCTAACGCTACCATTACAGAGGATATCTTTTTAATAGAAGAGGCAATAAAGGATGTCCTTGATAGAGAGAAAGATATAGAGTATATCTTTATATTAAGGTATGATGGAAGCCCCATCGCACATACCTTTAAAAGTGGTCTGCCTGAAGGGATTGAAACATGGAACCCAACTGATGGCAAGCGATTCTCTGTACAGCTCCTTGATACAGAACGGGGCTATATAAGGGATATAGCATACAGGGTTCTACCTGATTTCGGGGCAGAGGTTCATGTTGGTATAAATGAAGAAAGTATCCAGAAATCCTTAGAAAATACCTTGAAGCTTGCATGCCTTTTAACCTTTCTCTTTACAGGATTTGGCGCAGCCGTTGCAGTCCTCTTCAGTCAGTTTATTACAAGTCCGATGAAAAGATTTATGGAGTTTACAAAAAGGCTCGGAGAAGGAGATTTCGACCAGAGGATTACCATTCGAAGCAGAGATGAGATAAGGGAGCTTGCTGAGAGATTTAATGAACTCTCTATGAGGCTAAAAAAGGCAAGAGACGAAATGGAGTCTGCACATAGAAAGATGCTTCAGACAGAGAAACTTGCTGCTTTAGGACAACTTTCAGCAGGCATTGCTCATGAATTAAAAAACCCGCTAACCTCTATCAAGATGCTCTTTCAATCTTTTATCAAAAACCCTGAGCCTTCACAAAGGGATATAGAGGTTATTACAGAGGAAATAAACAGAATGGATGATATAATCACAAGGGTTCTCGGTTTTTCAAGGACTGAAAGCCTCGACCTCGAAAAAACAAGTATAGTAGACATATTAAGACGTGTTATAATCCTTACACGATACAGAACCAGAGAACAGAGAATAGACCTATCTGAAGGGCTCGACACTAACATTCCACTGATTAATGTTGATAAGGCTCAATTAGAGCAAGTGTTTTTCAATTTAATACTTAATGCAATTCAGGCAATGCCTCAAGGTGGAAAACTCAGGGTCTCTGCAACTCTTGACGGTAACGGAGATTTAAGAGTTGCAATAGCCGATACAGGCAACGGGATACCACTTCAGATACAGGATAAGGTCTTTGATCCCTTCTTTACCACAAAGGAGGATGGCACAGGTCTTGGACTCTCGGTTGCTTATGCCATAGTCAAAGCACACGGGGGAAACATCTGGTTTGAAAGCCTTCAAGGCAATGGTACAACTTTTTTTGTCACACTTCCAGTTGATTAGGTAAAAGGTGAAGGGATACCCCAAAAAATCACAAGATTTTTGGGGGAAAGGTGATTATGGCAACTATTCTTGTAGTTGACGACCAGAAGAGTGTTCTCTACTCCTTCCAAAGGGTCTTTGGAGAAGAGGGTTACAGGGTTATTACAGCCCAGTCCGCTGAAGAGGCTATAGAAACTGTTAAAAAATCGCCACCCGACCTTGTCATTATGGATATAAAGATGCCAGGGATGGATGGACTTGAGGCATTGGAGATAATGAAGGGGTTTTATCCAAAACTTATGGTCATAATCATGACAGCCTACAGCACAACAGAGAAGGCTATTAATGCCATAAAACTCGGTGCATACGACTATATTGTAAAGCCTTTTGACAATAAACACTTAAGGGAAGTAGTTGAGCGAGCAATAGAGGCAAAAAGGATAATGTCAGAGGTAGTAACCTTTGAGGGTGAAGAACAGGAGACAGAAGAAAGAATTGTTGGTAGTAGCTCCGGGATGATCGAGATTTACAAAAAGATAGGGAAGATCGCCCCAACAGAGGCGACTGTCCTTATAAGGGGCGAAAGCGGTTCAGGCAAAGAACTTATTGCAAGGGCGATTTATCACCACAGTTTCAGGGCTGACAGATCTTTTATGACTGTAAACTGTGCTGCTATACCAGAAGGACTTCTTGAGTCAGAACTTTTTGGCTACGAGAGGGGTGCCTTTACAGGAGCAGATGTCAGGAGGATTGGCAAATTTGAGCAATGTAGCGGTGGAACTATCTTTCTTGATGAGATAGGAGATATGTCTCTACCTTTGCAGTCAAAGGTTCTGAGGGTTCTTCAGGATGGGACCTTTCAACGACTTGGAGGCAATGAGATTATAAAGACCGATGTGAGGGTTATTGCAGCTACAAACAGAAATCTTGAAGAAATGGTGAAAAATGGCTCTTTCAGGGAGGACCTTTACTACAGGTTGAATGTGGTCAGTATCAGCATACCTCCACTGAGGGAGAGAAAAGAGGATATTAAGGAACTTGTCCAGTATTTTGTCAGAAGGTTCAATAAAGAGTTAAAAAGAAATGTAAAGGGAATCGCCTCTGAGATATTAAAGAGGCTTGAAGAATACAACTGGCCTGGAAATGTGCGGGAGTTAAGAAATATTATTCAAAGGGCAATGGTCTTCTGTCAGAAGGATTATCTCTCCTTTGAGTGTATAGAGTGCAGTGACCTTTTTGAGAAGCCTGCCTCAGTATCATCCCGCAGGGATATAGAAGAATCCTTCCTCAACATCATTGATGCATACCTGAGAAATGGTGGCAGTGTTTTTCAAGAGGCAATCTCAACCTTTGAAAGACTTTTAGTCAAAAGGGCACTTGAACTTACAAATGGAAATCAGGTTCATGCTGCAAGACTCCTCGATATTGCAAGAAATACCCTGAGAAGCAAGATCGAAAATTCCAAAGAATAATCCTGGCATTAACCTTGCTTAATCCTTCCTTTGTGAACTGAAGACTTCTATTGAGATTGTGGAGCCTGTTCCGACCCCGTATTAAATACGGGGGAGGAATCTCCGAGTTTGCTTTACTCCTTACAATGACAGAAAAATGGTGTCATTGCTTGATTTGTCATTGCGAGTCCCGATATTCATCGGGATAAACTCCGGTGAAGCAATCTCGTATTTTGGACAACAATAAGGTAGTAATAGCCGTGCAGAAAATGAGCAATGAGTTCAAAGATTATACATTCAAAGATTATACAGGAGAAAGGGGGTGAAATAAGTTTAGAGTTAAGAGTTCAGAGTTAAGAGTTTAGGGATGGTTTGATTTTTTATGAAAGGAGGAGAGGATGGCTAAGAAATATGCTTTACTGGTAGATTTAAGGAAGTGCGTTGGATGTGCCTCCTGCCAGGTGAGCTGCAAGATGGAAAATAGCGGGCCAATTGGCAGTTTCAGGTCTAAGGTGGATATTGCAGATGTAGGAAGATATCCAAAGGCAAAGAGGCATTTCTTCCCGAAGTTATGCAATAACTGTGAGGAGCCACCATGCATCCTCCCGTGTCCTGTAAAAGGCGCAACATACAAAAGGGGAGACGGCATAGTCATGGTAAACAGAGACCTCTGCATAGGCTGTGGAAGGTGTGTGGAAGCCTGTCCCTATGGTGCAAGGTATCTACATCCACACATACCTGTTAAGAATGATCCGAAACCTTATGCAAAGGATGTCCCTGAAGTAAAGGACAAAAAGGCTAAGGATCTCAGGGTTGCTGACAAGTGCGATTATTGCAGCCATAGACTTGCAGCAGGAATCGAAGAACCTGCCTGTGTGCGTAACTGTATGGGAAGGGCAAGGGTCTTCGGGGACATGAATGACCCTAAGAGCAAGATTGCAAAACTTAAGGCGGCTGTGAAGACTATGGACTGGCATCCAGAGTATGGTACGAAACCCAAGACACCGTATATCGTAGTTGATAAAGCCGTGTTTAAGACAGCCGATGGTAAACTCAATAGATAGGAGGTGATAGTATGCAGATATCAAGAAGGGTATTCTTAAAATATACAGGTGCGGTTACAGCAGGTGCTGCCATTGTAGAGAGCGGTCTTTTATCCCTGAAAAAGCTCTCACCAGACGAGGCAGAGGCAATGCAGAAGGCAATGGGCAAGTATGAGGTAAAATACACCGCTGACTGTATGTGTCCGAGTGAGTGTGCAATGGAGATGTGGGTTAAGGATGGAAGGATCCATAAAATCTATGGCAATCCGGCAGCTCCCTTTAATGATGGTATTGCCTGTGCAAAAGGTGCCTCAGGAGGTCAACTTGTTTATTCCCCTTACAGACTCAAGTATCCAATGATAAGGGTTGGTGCAAGAGGAGAGAATAAGTTCAAGCGCGTTACATGGGACGAGGCTATAGATTACATTGGCAGAAAACTTATAGAGATAAAGAAAAAATATGGTCCTGAATCTGTTATCATGGACTGCGGTGATATCACAGACAGAGACCATTACTACAGGCTCTTCTTTGCCTATGGAACCCCAAACACTACAGAGCATGGCGCCATATGTGATACCCCGAGGAGGCATGGGCCAAAACTCATGGTTGGCGGTAAAAGGTGGGAACCTGATGTAATGAGACCTGTTCATGTCAGACAGCCTGATGGCTCAATAAAGAAGGATTACACCTACAAGACAAAACTCATTATCTACAATGGATGGAACCCCTTTGTTGCAACGAGGATAATGTATGAAAACAGGGGAACTGTTGGTGCAAAGGTAGAAAATGGCTGTAAGGTAATAGTCATTGACCCATGTTACTCAAACACAGCCACTGCTGCAGATATGTGGCTTGCACCAAGAGCAGGCACAGATGGTGACCTATTTGGGGCAATGCTCAGATACATCCTTGAGAATGATAATCAGAGTGACCCGAAGAAGAGATACATTAACTGGAGCTTCAAGAAATACTCTGTAGGCTGGGATGAATTTGAGGCTGCATTTAAGTCATGGTGGCAAAGGAAAGACCCTATCAATGGCTTAAGCTATTTCAGCCTTGAGTGGGCAGCAGAGAGAACAGGGCTACCAAAGGATAAGATTGCAGAAGTATCTCATCTCTTTGGCATCACAAAGCCCGCAGCCATTATCTGGGGCATGCAGTCGCCGGGGCACCATTTTAACGGATACTGTGCCTCTATATTAGGTGTGGCTCTTAATGTGATTACAGGCAACTTTGACGCACCAGGAGGTGCTATTGACACAGAGATAACAAAATCCAGCAAAGGTGGAACCGCAAGCGGAGGATTCTTCAAAGGCAGAAAAGTCAAAAAAATGATAGACGGCAAAGAGGTAGAGGCAAAACAGGGTGAGCTCCATATGGACCTTTATGGTGATTGGCCCTCTGCATGGGACGAGGTTGTTGGAGATTATCCCCATGCGTTTCTTAATGGTGTGACTCTGAGATACGGACCTTTCAGGGGACATAAATACCCTATAAAGGCGTACATCCTGAGGACAGGGAATTCCGTCATCTCAGGGAGTGCAACATGGAAGTGGAAGGAGGCACTCACAGCAAAGGATGCATCCGGCAATTACAAGGTGGAACTTATGGTCTTCATAGACACCCTCAATCTTGAAAGCGCACTGTATGCAGATGTCATTCTCCCAGAGGCGAGTTATGCAGAGAGGATGAGCCTCTCCGACATATATCCTTCTTTCCCGCTGATATATCTGAGAGACCCTGCAATACAACCTCTCCATGAGTCAAAGAAGCCGACTGACATTATGAACATGCTCGCAAAGAAACTCCATGAACTCGGCGATACAGACATAAAACCTTCTGACTTCTGGGAGAAGTATAAGTCAGAGGAAGACTTTGTGAATGAGATGCTTCTGGTTTCACCAGGAAGGCATAATGTTGGCGAGCCTCTGCCTTATCCAAAATATCCAGAGGGATACCAGATACTCGGAACACCTGAATCACTGGAGAAAGGTGAGGTTACCATTGATGATACAAAGAAGGTAATAAAGGGCAAGCCTGTTACGGTTGAGTGGATGAGAAAGAACAACGGTGTTGCTGTATGGGTTATGAGCTGGTATAGATACAAAAAGGTTGGAAAAGACGAGCCGAATAAGGCATGGCCGTATACCTCAACAAAACTCATTGAGTTCAAGTGGGATTGGAAAGAGGGTGATAAGAGATACGGTCAGTATAAGTCCTACAACGAGAAGATTGAAAAATCAGGCGAAGTTCCAAAAGGGCTTAAGAGGATTGGTTTTGATAAATTCCCGTCAACCTTCTACTGGTTTGAGACTATCTGGAATCCATACACAAATCCTGATTATAAGAAATATGCGAAGGACTATCCGTTCCAGCTTATCACAGGCAGGGTGCATCATGCCATGACAGGGACACAGATGGTTGCATGGCTCGGAGAGTTGAAAACAGAAGGCACATGGCAGCCTCTGAATAAGGAGTTTGAGCTTGAGGTTCCTGAGGCAAATCCATTAGGTCCTGAGCCATTCAAGAACATTCAGAAAAAATTCAAGGCAAATACCTATTCTGTAGGGACCGTCTGGATGAATACAGATGATGCAAAGAGGCTCGGTATAAAGACAGGTGACCTTGTGATTGTGGAGAACCCCCTCGGCAGATCACAGAAGGGCAAGGCATTTGTTTCAGGAGGCATAAGGCCCGGTGTGATAAAGATTGCCTTTGGTGCAGGAGGAAGATTCAGCCCTGGGATGGGACCTGCATACAAAAGCAAGGACTACACAGCCGACCATAACATGCTTGTTGACCCAGATGCCCTGAGCCCCATCATGGGACAGACTGCCTATGCGGATATGATTGTGAGGGTGAAAAAGGCGTAAAGACAGTGGATAGTGTCAGTGGTCAGTGTCTGTAGTCTTGACGCTGGCCATTGACACAAACCATTAATGCAGACTAGCACTAAACACTGACACTGCTCACTTAAACTAAGAGGTAATGATGATCGAAGCACTTAAAGAAGAGCTTTATTTATACAATCATTTGAGGCATTTATTTTTGAAAGAACCGACAAAGGAGATACTTAACGAGATAGGTAACATAGAAGTTTCTCCTGAGAATAATGACGATGTAGTTACTGGATTAAGATTGATAGTGGATTCTGTTAAAAAGAATGAGGATTATCTTGATAAATGGATTGAAGACCTTGCTGTTGAGTATGCACGATTATTTATAGGTCCTGCAAACCCACCAGCCCCACCTTATGCATCCTTTTATCTCTCTGAATCACATTTCCTCATGACAGATGAGACGATCGAGGTCCGAAAAAAATACCTTGAAGCAGGACTTTCGGTTAAAGAACTTTATAGCGTCCCTGATGACCATATAGGAATAGAGCTTGAGTTTATCTATTATCTCACAGGAAAAACAATTGAATCTTTTGAGAAAGGAGAACGGGAAGAGGCATCAAGGTTTTTTGAGATACGGAGTGATTTCATTCGAGAGCATTTCTCCAGATGGGTACCTGAATTCATAAATAATATTCTCAATTTTACCACCGAAGACCTCTATAGAGGTTCTGCCATTCTGCTCAGGGGATGTTTATAGTCTTAATTTTTCTTGCCACCAATAGTGGTCAGTGGAAGGGCTTCCCGTATACAGTTACAAACGGTTTCTATTTGTTCTTCTGTAAGTTCGGGGAACATCGGGAGTGATATTACTTCAGTGGATGCCCTTTCGCTTTCTAAAAGGTCTCCATTTTTATAACCAAGAAATCTGAATGCCTCCTGCAGGTGTAGAGAAAGAGGATAATATATCGCTGATGCTATGGATTCCCTTGAAAGTGATTCTGAAAGGATATCCCTAAGGTTTTTATTTTTGACTTTTGACTCTTGACTCTCTGACTGTGTTCTTATTGTATAATGGTTATACACATGGTAACAGCCTTCCATTTCTGCAGGGACAGTAATCGGCAATCCTTCTAAATAATCGCTATAGATGGAAGCATTCTTTCTTCTCAGTCTGTTATATTCATCAACCCGTTTCAGCTTAACCCGCAGGATGCCTGCCTGTATTTCATCGAGCCGGCTGTTAAAACCTATGACTGAGTGATGGTATTTCTTTGTGCTGCCATGATTTCTGAGTCTTTTTACCTCTGAGTAAATTTCTTCGTCATCTGTAATAACCATACCTCCATCACCATAACATCCGAGATTCTTACTCGGGAAGAAACTGAAACACCCTGCATCTCCAAAGGTGCCGATTTTTCTACCTTTGTAGACTGCTCCGAATGCCTGGGCACAATCCTCTATAACCCTGAGCCCGTATTCCTCTGCTATCTTCACTATCTCATCCATCTCTGCTGGATGACCGAAGAGATGAACAGGGAGGATCGCCCTTGTCCTCTCTGTAATCTTTTCTCTTATTCTTTGTGAGTCTATATTGTATGTATTGGGGTCAATGTCAACAAAAACAGGGATAGCATCGAGATAGGAGATAGTCTCTGCCGTAGATGCAAAGGTAAATGGCGTAGTTATCACCTCATCACCTCTACCTATCCCACATGCCCTCAATGCCAGATGCAGGGCATCAGTCCCTGAAGCAACACCTACCGCAAACCTCACACCGTGATAATCAGCTATCTCCCATTCCAGTGCCTCTACATTTGGACCGAGGATGAATCGTGTGTCTTTTAATATATCATTTATGACAGCCTTAATCTCATCTTCTATTTGAAGATATTGCTGTCTGAGATCAACCAGTGGTATATTCATTGGGGGTTCCTTTTAGCAATTTCTGAGACTATCAGGGCAATCCTCAGCGCCTCTCTTCCATCAATACCTGATACAGCAGGTTTTGTTCTGTTACTCACCGACTGAATGAAGGCGGTGATTTCTTCCCTGAGGGGCTCTTTCTTGTTAACCTTTATTGTCTCCGTAATCTGATATGGTTTCCCACCATCACTTATGGTATTCCTCGAGATAGCAATCTCAAGGGTTTGATAGTTAAGTGATATACATGCATTTGATTGAAAGAACCGTATTTCCCTTACCTTTTCAGGTGATACCCTGCTCACGGTTATGTTTGCTATACATCCATTTTCAAAGACCAATCTCGCGTTGGCTAAATCTAACAGTGGTGTAAGCACAGATGAACCACAAGCTCTTACTTCTTTCACATTTGAGTTAACAAGGCTCAGGATGATATCTATATCATGAATCATAAGATCAACCGTGACATCTACATCTGTCCCTCTCTCCACAAATGGTGCAAGTCTTTGAGAGTCAACGAAAAAGGGTGCATCAATTATATCAGATAATACACTGACAGCTGGGTTAAAACGCTCAGAATGCCCAACCTGAAGAATAACTCCCTTTTTCTCAGCCCTCATAATAAGGTCATCTGCTTCATTAAGCATAGTTGTAATTGGCTTTTCTATAAGGATGTCTATACCTTCATCAATAAACTCAGAGGCCACGGCGTGGTGAAGAGATGTAGGCACAGCAATGCTTACAGCATCTACTTTATCCATTATCCCGTGATAATCCTTAAATGCTGAAACACCATATTTCTCCGCTATGTCTTCTGCCCTCCTAAAATCTATGTCTGCAACACCTACGAAGTGTACATCAGGATACCCCAAAAAATCTTGCGATTTTTTTGGGGCCCCAGAACTGAGTTCCGAGTATATACGGGCATGATGCTGTCCCAGATACCCAACACCAATCACACCAACCCTGATCTTTACCTTCGGGCTTTCGCCGTCAAGGGCGAAGCCTCTATTGCTCAAAGTTCACTCCTACGATTGAAATCCCTGAATTATCTGCTGTTCTGAGAACCTTCTCCTTATCAATTATTATTGTCTTATAAGCCTCCACAGCTAAAACCCCTGCCTTGACTTCATTCATCACCTCAATAGTCCTCACTCCGACAGCAGGGACATCGAACCTCATATCCTGTTGTGGTTTACTTAATTTAATAACAACAGCACCTCCACCACTTAGTCTCCCACCTCGCCGTATTGCCTCATCTGTACCCTCGATCGCTTCAACAGCCATAACCGCTCTATCCTTTATTATTATAGTCTGACCAATATCAAGCCTGCCAATCTCCCTCGCTATTCCCCAGCCAAACTCTATATCTTCAAGTGATTTTTTTGACGGTTTCTTTGATGTAAGAACTCCTTCCTCGGAGAGCATATTAGGGATAAAGTCTGTAATCTTTTTTACCGTAATTCCTTCTTTTTCTATTTCCTCTGCAATCGCCGAGAGTATAGAATCATCTTTCCTATCTCTGAGTCCTCCAACAAGTGCAAGCGCCCTGAGATCGAGCCCCAGGCTGAGAATACCTGCTCCATTATACATTATCGTCTTTGAAATCTTTCCAGTCATAACTACATCTCTGACGCCTTCTTTCTTGAGCAGATTCAACATCCTTGTTAACTCGCCTATCCTGAACCAGTATGTGTTATTTGCAGATTCTTCAAATTCGGAATCGGTCAGATCTTTTACAGCAATACCGATAACCTCATAGCCATCGTCTGTGAGTATATCACCGAGGATGGATGGCAACCTCCCATTACCTGCAATAATCCCTATCTTCTTTCTGCCTTTCACTTCTCACTTCTCACTTCTTACTTCTTACTGTCCTTATCTGCATACCCCTCGCTGTGAGGATTCGATAAACTCGAGAAAATAGTTGACTTCGTAAGAATCAGAGAATTCCTCTCTTGCCTCCTTGAGGGCTGTCTTCAGTGGTAGTTTTGACTGGAATACAGTGCGATATACATGTTTTAGTTGTTTTATAGTATCTTCAGAAAAACCGTGTCTTTTCAAACCAATCACATTTAACCCGTAAAGCTTTGCCCTGTTTCCCACCGCAACAACATAAGGAGGCACATCCTGAGCAACACCTGAGCACCCTCCAATCATCGAGTAGGAACCGATACTGCTGAATTGGTGTACCGCAGTAACTCCACCAATAACAACACCATCCCCTACTTTAACATGTCCTCCCAATGTAGCTGCATTGGCGAAGATCGTATGATTTCCAAGCTGACAGTCATGTGCGATATGCACATATGCCATAAGATAGTTGTCATCCCCTATAACAGTCAAACCGCTACCTCCTACAGAAGCCCTGTGAATGGTTACAAACTCCCTGATGACATTTCTATCACCTATCTTTACCCCTGTCTTTTCACCTTTATATTTCACATCCTGAGGAGGTGTCCCTATGCAGGCAAACGGAAATATCTGACAATACTCCCCTATCTCTACATTCTGATCTATAACAACATGAGCACCTATAATAGTCCCCCTCCCTATCTTCACATCCTTACCTATAATTGTATATGGTCCAACTACAACATCATCTACTATCTCTGCGTCTGGATCTATTATTGCTGTTTGATGAATCATACCCCTCACGATCCTTTATCAACTACCATCGCTGTAAACTCAGCCTCAGAGACAAGGTTTTCATTAACAAACGCATTTCCTTTAAACTTCCATACATTCCCACGCTGCTGGATTATCTCTACCTCAAACCTGAGCTGATCACCAGGAACAACAGGCTTTCTGAACTTAGCCCGTTCAATGCTCATAAAATATACATGGCGGGGCTTATCCATGTTTGCCTGTCCTTCATTTTTATACGATTTAAATACGAGGATACCACCGATCTGTGCCATTGCCTCTATAATCAGGACACCTGGCATCACTGGACGCCCAGGAAAGTGCCCTTGAAAAAAGGACTCATTGAAAGTAATATTTTTTATCCCCACAATCCTTTTATTCGGATCGATCTCATTTACCCTGTCAATGAGTAAGAACGGGTAACGGTGAGGAAGTATCTTCTGAATATCCTCTATCTCCACATCAATCTCCTCCCTTATCAGAGCTCTCCTCCAGTTTCTTTATCCGCTCTTCCAATTCTTTCAATTTTTTCCTCAGCTCCGGAAGTCTTGTAAAGATGGTACTTGCCTTTAGCCAGTCTTTATGTGATATCGCAGGGCTACCAGATACAATCTCACCTGGCTCAACATCCTTTGCAACCCCAGACTGCGCACCAACAACCGCTCTACTCCCTATCTTTACATGATCAACGACACCTACCTGACCTGCCAGTGTCACATGGTCTCCAAGCTCAGTACTTCCTGATATACCTACCTGTGCTATAATGATAGAGTCCTCACCGATTATAACATTATGGGCTACCTGGACGAGATTATCTATCTTTGTCCCTCTTTTTATCACAGTATTTCCAAGTGTTCCTCTATCAACAGTAACACATGCACCTATCTCTACATCATCTTCTATTACCACCCCACCAATCTGTGGTATCTTGTAATGCCTTCCATTTTCTGTTACATATCCAAACCCATCACTGCCGATAACAGAACCACTGTGAATTATCACACCACTGCCTATTATGACACCTTCTCTTATCGATACATTCGGGTAAATAATGGTGTCATCTCCAATCCTTGAGTTATTTCCTACATATACTCCTGGATAGAGTATTACACCATTTCCTATCTCTGCCCCATTACAAATGATAACAAAAGGGTGTATGGATACATCTCTCCCTATTATAGCACTTTTACTAATCATGGCTTTATCACTTATCCCTGTAGGTATGTATGGAGGGGTACTGAAAAGTTCAAGAATCTGTGCAAATGCATAATGTGGATTTTTTACGAGCAGAACAGATATGGAATGCCCTTTTTCTCTGAACGATTCTACGACCTTCTGTGGGTCTTCAATCTCTCTTGAAATTATTACAGCAGTAGGATTACTTCTATAAAGTTCAGAAAGGTATCGTGGACTCGATACAAAGGTTATACTTCCATGAGAGGCATCTTTAACGCTTGAGACCCTGTTGATTTCAATCTCAGCGTCACCGATAACCTCTCCTCCGATGATCTCTGCTAAATCTTTTAATCTCCTCGCTGCACTCTCCACCTTAATATCCTACCACCAATGCTTCGCGATCTTCGATTCCTCATTTCTTTTTTGTCTCGTTAATTATCTTTATTACTCTATCTGTAAGGTTAACCGATGGAGAACCATACAGTATTATGCCCTCGGCGTGTTCAAAGATCATAGTGTATCCCTCATCCTTACCAATCCTATTTACCACCGTTCTGAGTTCTCTGAGGATCTCTGAAGTCAACTCCATCTCTTTTTTCTGCACCTCCTCCTGTGAATCCCTGAGTAACCTCTGATAATCCCTCATTTCTCTTTCTAATGTATCTTCTTTCTTCTTTTTCGCCTCTGCTGAGAGAACTGCCTTCTGTCTGTCAATCTCTGTCTTCAATCGATCTATCTCTTTTTCCTTCTCATTTATCCCTTTCTGTTTCGAGGCAATAATATCTTCCATCTGTTTTTTTGCATTTTTCCCTGCCTCTGATTCGTTCAATGCCCTCTGAAGGTTTATATAACCTATTTTAATGGTCTCCGCTGTCAATACTGGTGTATTGACCAGTAACACCACCACTACAAATAATAGAACAATCACTAATCTTCTCACCATTTACCCCCTGTAGAATATCTCAGGATTAAAGGATTAAAGGGCTAAGGGGTAAGCAACTTATACCTTAATCCTTACCCCTTACTCCTTACTCCTGTAGTTTAGAAGAATGTTCCGAAACTAAATTCAATTTTGCTTCCAGATTCTCCTGCTTTTCTGTCTAACTTTCTACCCCACTCAAGGCGTATAGGACCGATAGGGGATATCCAGCGTATACCTGCACCTGCAGATCTCCTCAATTTTGATAGTTTTGTCATCGATTCTCCCTCTCCGAAACCATATCCTTGATCATGGAATATAACACCTTTGAATTTTATAGCCTTTACTATCGGGAAGATATATTCAAAATTGAAGATAAGTTCCTTTACGCCTCCGATCTTTTCTCCTGCGGCATCTTTCGCACTCGCCTCACCCCAGCCGAATCCCCTGACTGTGCCCAATCCACCTACATAAAACCTCTCATAGAGAGGAAGTTTTTTATTCCTCAATCCATCCGCATATCCAACAATTCCTCTCGCAAGGAATGTTGTATCAAGCGGAAGAGGGAAATACCACCCAGTTTCACCTATAGTCTTATAGAAATAGTTGTCTCCACCCAGTCCTGCATACATAATATAAATACTGTTGCGTGAACCCCTCGTTGGATCAATATAGTTATCCCTGCTATCCCTCACAAGGTCCCAGCCGATTGAACTCGTTGTTTTTTTACCTTCCTGCTCTCTAATTGTACTCGATGCACCAGCCGCTATATCAAATATTTCAGCCTTCTCATAATTGTATGTAATACTGCTACTTACATATTCAGTAAAACTCTTACCGAGTGAAAGCTCAAGACCACTCGCCTTTCTTTTATAGTCTATAAACTGTCTTTCCTGTTTGTATAAACTTGTGCCTGCAGAGATTGGTTTGTCCATAAGCCATGGTTCACGGAAACTGAGGACATAGTTTTTTCTCCGTTTACCAAATTCACCCCTGAATCTTAACTTCTGTCCTGTACCCTCAACATTTGCCTGTGCTACCTCTGCTGTGGCAATAAAACGGTCAATATTACTGTATCCACCACCAACACTCACAGACCCTGTTGGCCTCTCCTTAACATTTATATGGATATCCATTACATCTTCAGCTGGTTTTGCCTCAGGGATCATATCTACCGATTCAAAATAATTGAGGTTATTTATCCTATCGTAGCTACGTCTCATAAGTTTTGTGTTGAAAAGATCGCCCTCATCAAGCCTCATCTCCCTTCTTATGACTTTATCCCTTGTGGTTGTGTTCCCTGAGATGGTAATCCTTCCAACCTTTACAGGGCTCCCTTCTTTTATATCGAGCGTTATGTTCATCGTCTTTGTCTCTTTATCCGTAGTAATCAATGGGGTAATATCAACAAGGGCATGACCCTTTTCTGAGTATGCATCTGTGAGAGAGGAAATATCTCCCTGCATTGTCTCACGGCTGAATGGCTTACCTTCTTTTATCTTTATAAGCTTCCTGATCTCCTGAGTGGTGAGAACCTTATTCCCCTGCATCTTTATCTCTTTTACCCTGAACTGTTCACCTTCATCTATCTTTATTGTTATATACATCTCTCTGCCATCTTTGCTCAGGGTTATTCTTGGCTCTTCTACCGCAACCTGGATGTAACCCTTATTATAATATACTGATTTAATCCTCTCGATATCTGCTGCCATCTCATCTTTCTTATATATACCTGATGAATCAATCCATGAAAAGAGCCAGCGTTTCCTGGTCTTCATAGCCTTTTTAATTTCTTTTTCTTTAATAGCCTTATTCCCTTCGATAATAATGTCTTTTATCTTAACCTTAGGACCCTCCTCTATCAGGTATGTGAGGGTTACTTCCTCTCTGGAGATACTCTTTACAACAGGTGTAATCTTTGCATGGTAGTAACCTTCTTCCTGATAAAGTGCAGCAATTCTGTCTGTGTTGTTGGCTATAAGGGATTGATTTAATACTTCCCCTGGCTTAATAGTTATCTTTCCCACGAGGGTTTCGGTATCAATCTTCTTATTACCTTCTAATCGAACACTGGTTATGGTTGGTTTTTCTATTACTTTGAATATGAGCTTGATCCCACCCTCAAAACCCTCAGTCTCTACAGTAATATCATCAAAGTATCCTATCTCATATATTGCCTTAACATCATCAGCAATCCTCTCTACAGAAAATGTATCACCAACCTTTGTCTTTATCTTTGATTTTATAGTTGCTTTCTCGATCTTCCTGTTTCCCTGGACATCTATCATCTTAACCTTTATGGCGTCTTTCTGTGCCATGGCTATAGAACTATATAAAAAAAGCGGTATAAAAAAGATTATTACATGTTTCATTTCGGCGTAGTATAACATCCACTATCACGACTGTAAAGAAAAAACAAATCTCTATCTAACTCTCTCCTAAATATGCCTTCCTTATCCTGTTATCCCTGAGGAGATCAGAGGCATTACCCTCCATAACTATCTTACCTGTCTCTATTACATATCCCCTTTGAGCGAGCTTCAACGCTGCATTTGCATTCTGTTCAACGAGAAGTATTGTAACACCCTCTCTGTTTATATCTTTGATTATCCTGAATATCTTATTCACTATAATTGGCGCCAGTCCCAGAGAAGGTTCATCCATAAGAAGCATCTTTGGTTTAGACATTAAAGCCCTTCCAATAGAAAGCACCTGTTGTTCACCACCACTCAGAGTTCCACCTAACTGTCTCTGTCTCTCTTTGAGAACAGGGAAAAGATCAAATACCCATTTCATTGTCTCTTCGATAAGGTTTTCCTGTCCCTTCCAGATAAAAGCACCCATTTCAAGATTCTCCCTGACAGTAAGCCTCGAGAAAATGCGTCTTCCTTCAGGGACATGAGATATACCAAGCTCTACGACCCTGTGTGGTGGTAAATAATGGATTTGTTTATCCATAAAAGATATAGTCCCATTCTGAGGTTTGATGACTCCGGATATAGTCATAAGGGTAGTAGTCTTACCTGCACCATTGCTACCTATGAGGCAGACGATCTCCCCTTCATTGACCTTTATATCTATACCTTTCAACGCCTCAATAGGACCATAGAATGTATGAATGCCTTCTACTGTTAGCATACACTTGAGGCTGTTGCCGAACCCTTTGAGCGAAATTAGAGGATTTTTGGTAACAAATCCTGGCGAAGTGGAAGATAAGCAATTTCAACTGTTTGAGCCCGAAGGGCGAGTTTTGAAATTGCCTGTAACGAGCCATTGGATTTGTCAAAAATTCTCTTTAAAAAGCGAAAGGGATGTTCGGCAACAAGCTCCTTTCTCAGTGCACCTCTTTTCCCAGATAAGCTTCTATTACCTTTGGATCCTTCTGTATCTCCAGAGGAAGCCCTTCTGCTATCTTTGACCCATGGTCAAGAACCATAACACTGTCCGATATACCCATAACCACTTTCATGTCATGTTCAATCAGTATAACGGTAATCCCTCTATCCCTTATGGTCTGGATCAAACCCATTAAATCAGCAGTCTCCTGTGGATTCATTCCTGCAGCAGGCTCATCAAGTAGCAGAAGTCTTGGGTTCATTGCAAGCGCCCTTGCTATCTCCAGACGCCTCTGTAAACCATATGGAAGGTTTCTTGCCCATGTATTAGCATAAGGCAGTATACCAACAAAATTGAGTATCTCAAGTGACCTGTCAAGAAGATTTTTCTCCTCTTCCTTGAATATCGCTGTTCGAAGGAAGGCTCCAAGGGCTCGTGTAGGAAGAAGTCTATGCCCTCCAACCATCACATTCTCAAGGGTTGTCATCTCACCGAAAAGCCTTATATTCTGGAATGTTCTTGCTATACCCTTTTTTGCGATTTGATGTGTTCTTAGTCTAACAATATTTTCGCCATTGAATGTAACCCATCCCTTTGTAGGTGAAATAATCCCGGTAAGGCAATTAAAGAGTGTTGTCTTGCCAGCACCATTTGGTCCAATAATGCTCAGTATCATTCCATCTTTCACCTTGAAATCTACATCCTCAAGTGCCCTGAGACCACCAAAGACCTTTGTGAGGTCTTTTACCTCAAGTAAAAACATTTAAGACTCCCCCGCTTCTTTCATCTCGATCATCTTCTTAGTGGTGTCCCCAAAAAGTCCAAAGAAGACTTTTTGGGGTGCCCCTTTCCACCAAATAAACCCTGCGGTCTGAAGACCATAAATAATATCAGGACAGCGCCGACTGCAAGCATTCTATAAGATTCAATACCCCTGAATACCTCAGGGAGTAAAACCAAAATGATGGCTCCTGCTATAGAGCCAGGTATACTCCCTAAGCCTCCTAAAATAACCATGCAGAGGATGATTATTGATTCAAAGAATGTAAAACTCTCAGGCGAGACAAATCTCATCTTTGATGCAAAAAAGACCCCAGCTAAACCTGCCCACAATGCTCCAAAAGCAAAGGCAAGGAGCTTCATTCTGAATGTATTGATACCCATACATTCCGCTGCTATTTCGTCTTCTCTTATAGACACCCATGCCCGTCCAATCCTGGAGTTATTTATACGATAGACAGCCACGACGGTGAACATGACAAAGAACAACATCAGATAATAAAGATGAACTGGTTGATCGAACCTCAAAGAGCCGATAACAGGGGGGGCAATATTCGGTATTCCATTTGGACCACCTGTAACACTATCCCAGTTATTCAGTATAAGATGCACTATCTCACCGAATCCGAGTGTAACTATAGCAAGATAATCTCCTCTTAGACGAAGTGCAGGAAAACCAAGCAAAACACCTGAAATAGCTGATATAGCCATACCTGCTGGCAGTGCTGACCAGAAGGGAATATTCAAATAAGTTGAAAGGATGGCATAGGTATAGGCACCAACAGCATAAAAAGCAACAAAACCAAGATTTAAAAGTCCAGCAAGCCCTACCACAACATTTAAACCTATCGCTAATATTACATAAATGCCTGCAAGTGTTACGATATCGAGCCAGTAATTATTTGCAACAAGTGGAAAAGCAATTAGTAGGACTGCCATCACAGTTATGTAAACCCTTCTATCCTTTGACTCAAGAAATCCTCCTATTACCTGTATCCTGTGAGATAAATTAAATATGCCCGACTCTGATATTCTCCTGATGGGCATCCAGAGCATCCACCCAATGAGTATAGCAAGAGCGAGATAAAGCCCCTTCAATCCCATAAATGGGATTGCTATAAACCCAAACCAGAGTGCAGCTATCAAGATCGTCTTCATGCGAGATTCACCTAATTTTGTATTGACTGCAAAACTGTATCACCGCAGCACTTTCTTTTATGCCTTCTCCACCACCTGCCTGCCAAGTAGCCCTGCTGGTCTTAAAAGGAGTATTATTATCAATAACCCGAAGGCAAATGCATCCTTATACTCACTTGAGATGTAACTGGCACAGAGGCTTTCTACCAATCCAAGTATAACCCCGCCCAGCATTGCTCCAGGTATACTCCCTATCCCACCGAGTACTGCAGCAGTGAATGCCTTGATCCCTGCTACATAACCAATAAAGTAGTTCACAAGTCCATAATACATAGCCACCATAACACCTGCTGCGGCGGCAAGTGCAGAGCCTATTATAAAGGTTATAGAGATAACTGTATCTATGTTTATACCCACCAATGATGCCATCCTTTTATCGAGGGCGGTAGCCCTCATAGCCTTTCCAATCCTTGTTCTGGTTACAAAAAGATGAAGACAGAACATAAGTAATACAGATACAGCAATTATAAACACCTGAAGATATGTTACTCGTGCATTGAATATATTGAACCCCTCGATGGAGAAAACCCCTGGAAAGACCTTATCTGTTGCGCCCTGAGTAAGCATAACAAAATTCTGGAGAAATATAGAGACACCGATAGCACTGATAAGTGGTGAAAGTCTTGGTGCGTTTCTTAATGGTTTATAGGCAACCTTCTCCATGGTAAACCCATATGAGGAGACAAAAAACATTGAGACAACCATTGCAATCAGAATAGATATGAAAGGATTATCTATGGTGAACCCGATCGCGGTAAGATAACCGATAACAATAATACTGATATATGCACCTATCATGTATATCTCACCATGTGCGAAGTTTATAAGTTCGAGGATACCATAAACCATGGTGTAGCCGAGGGCGATAAGTGCATATACAGCACCAAGTGTAAGTCCGTTAATAATTTGCTGGAGAAGCATTAGTTATTTATATTCTACAAATTTCCCATCTTTTGTTATCCAGACAACATAAGGCGATACTGTCACATCACCCTTTTTGTCAAATTTGATGGTTCCGAGTGCCCCCTTGAATTCGAGGGTGTGGAGTTTCTCTGAGACCTTATTCCCATCAGTTGTACCTGCCTCTTTTATTGCTGTTAATAGTATATTGGTAGCATCATAGGCATAGATTGAGTATGGACCATGGGGACCGTAAAGTCTGTTGTAGTTTTCAAGAAACCTTTTTGCGGTGGGAATATTCATCGGGTCGGGACTGAAGGTAAGGTATGTGCCTTCAGCAGATGGTCCTGCTATCTCAATAAACTTTGGGTCGATAACGCCATCTCCGCTCATGAATGGAGACTTAAGAGCAAGCTCCCTTGCCTGTTTAACAAGAAGCCCTGCCTCAGGATATATACCTCCGAAATAGATGAGTTGTGGCTCTTTTCTCTTAACAGCAGTAAGAACAGCCTTAAAATCCTTATCACCCTGAATTATGCCACCATAATAGAGAACCTCTACCTTGTCTCCGAGTGACTGCTTGAATTCAGCAGCAAGCCCCTGTCCGTAAGTGGTCTTATCGTGGAGGATTGCTATCTTTTTAATCTTTAGAGTATTTATAACAAATTCTGCAGCCACCTTTCCCTGTTGATCGTCTCTACCGCACACCCTGAAAACATTGTTATACCCTTTTTCTGTAAGTTGTGGATTTGTAGACGCCGGGGTAATCATAGGTATGCGTGCCCTGTAATAGACATCGGATGCCGGGATTGAACAGCTACTGTTAAAATGACCTATAACACCAACCACACCTGCATTGACCATCTTGTTTGCAACCGATACAGCCTGCTTGGGATCATGTTGATCATCGCTGACCATCATCTTTATCTTTTTACCTAAAACACCACCTTTTTCATTCCATTCAGAGAGAGCGAGTTCTACTCCATTTTTAAAATCGAGTCCCATCTTTGCCTGATCCCCACTCATCGGTCCTGCAATCCCTATCTTGATAACATCTTCTTTTTTTGTGCAACCGAAAAGGAAGGTAAACACGGAAAGTATGACAATCAGGGCACCCCCAAAAAAATAAAAGATTTTGGGGGACCCCATAATATAGATCGATCTTTTCATTACAGACCTCCTGCGAGATATCCCCAAAAGCCTTTTAGATTTTTGGAGACCTCAGTTAGATAAAGGTATAATTGCGTAATTATTGTAATTATAAGAAATTTCGGGGGTTTTGGCAAGGGGATTTTTAAATAAGATTTATATCTCAGAAGGGAAATTATATCATCACACAACAAGCACTACCCTGTCGAGTCCCTTAAAATGTGTATCGCTGGTTACTACTTTACAGTTTTTCTCTAAGGCCGTTGCATAAACAATGGCATCAGCCATAGGAAGGGAGTGCTTCAGACTAAGGTCTGCTGCTAAAAGTGCTATGCTTTCACTTAATGTGACAATCGTTGTTTTGTTAATCAGAGAAACTGCTAATAATGCATCCTCTTCTGTTCGTTCTCTTTTTATTTTCTTATAAACTTCATAAAGCACAATGGTGGGTGTTACTATCTTTCTGAGGTCTTTGAGATATTTTGAATATTCTAAAGCAAAAGGCACATCTGTAAAGTACTCTATCCACTCAGAGGAATCTACGAGGATCATTACCTTTCCTTATCCTCTCTTATATCCTTTGTATTCATCCCTTTTAAGAATCCTCTAAAGGATTCTACAGGTCTTTCAGGAATTAGATAAACTAATCCTCCTTTTTCAACAACTGTCATCTTTTGCCCACTTTTAAGATGAAGCTTCTCCCTCACATCCTTAGGTATTACTACCTGATATTTTGGTGATATTGTAGTTGTAGCCATTTATCCCCCCTTAATTATATCGATAAAAAAATTATAAAACGAAAATAATTTTTTGTCAATATTTGTTTGGAAAAACATGGACACTAAAAACATGGGGACACTTCCCGTATTTTATTTCTTTCTCCTGGGCTGACCACCTTTCTTTTCTTAGGAAAAAGATCTCGCCTCAAAATCTTCTCAAGTTTCTTTATAAACCCATCACTGCCGAGGTGAGGATATCCTTCTACGCATACCCTCGAGATCCTCGGCATGGATACTATGCTATCCATGTCATTTCAATTTGCCGAGTAATATTGGAAGTGTCCCTATATTTACCCCCCTGTAAAGAGATGCATTATCCTGCCATAGTTTTCTATTGTAAAAAAAAGTGAACTGTGTTATTTTTATGGTATGAACTCTTTTTATAAGAATCTAACAATATGGTTGATTTTAGGATTGCTGATGGTCTTTTTGTTTAATCTCTTCAGTGCTCCCAAAAAGGTGGAGGAAGATGTAGTATTCAGCGATTTCATTACGAAGGTAGAGAAAGGGGATGTAGAGGATGTTGTGATAAAAGAAAACCATATTACAGGGAGGTTTAAGGATGGGAAGAGGTTCAAGACCTATACACCAGAGTATCCAGATCTTGTGAGGGATCTCCGTGCAAAGGGTGTAAGGATAACAGCCAAGCCCCCAGATGAAAATCCATGGTATCTTACATTCTTAGTTTCCTGGGGTCCTATTATTTTCCTTGCTGCAATATGGATATTCTTTATGAAGCAGATGCAAACAGGTGGAAATAAGGCACTGTCATTCGGGAAGAGCAGGGCAAGGCTTGTTTCAGAGAAGACCAATAAAATAACATTTGCTGATGTGGCAGGGATAGATGAGGCGAAGGAAGAGCTTCAAGAGGTTATAGAATTTCTTAAAGACCCACAGAAATTTCAGAAGCTCGGTGGGAGGATACCGAAAGGTGTTCTTGTGATGGGTCCTCCCGGTACAGGAAAAACCCTCCTTGCAAGGGCAATCGCAGGAGAGGCAGGGGTTCCGTTCTTTTCTATCAGTGGCTCAGATTTTGTAGAGATGTTTGTAGGGGTTGGTGCATCAAGGGTAAGAGACCTTTTTGAACAGGGAAAGAAGAATGCACCGTGCATAATATTTATAGACGAGATTGATGCAGTTGGAAGGCACAGAGGGGCAGGGCTTGGTGGAGGACACGATGAAAGGGAGCAAACTTTAAATCAACTTTTAGTAGAGATGGATGGATTCGAGTCCAATGAAGGTGTAATACTTATTGCTGCCACAAATAGACCTGATGTCCTTGATCCTGCTCTTCTTAGGCCTGGTAGGTTTGATCGCCAGGTAGTAGTGCCCCAGCCAGATGTTAAAGGAAGACTCGGGATACTGAAGGTACACACGAAAAAGATACTCATTGCAGAGGATGTAGACCTCGGGGTGATAGCTCGTGGAACACCTGGATTTTCAGGTGCTGATTTATCTAATCTCGTAAATGAAGCAGCACTCATGGCTGCAAGGGAGAATAAGAGCAAGGTTGAGATGGTTGATTTTGAGAAGGCGAAGGATAAGGTTCTTATGGGGATAGAAAGAAAGAGTATGGTGATGAACGAGGAGGAGAGGAGGAATACCGCTTACCATGAGGCAGGACACACACTTGTTGCAAGACTTATCCCCGGGACTGACCCGATCCATAAGGTAAGCATCATTCCAAGAGGCAGGGCGTTAGGGATCACGCAACAACTCCCGATGGATGACAGATATACCTACTCAAAGACATACCTTCTCAATGAACTCGCTGTATTTCTTGGTGGAAGGGCTGCAGAAGAAATAGCATTAAACCATATGACCACAGGTGCAGGGAATGACCTTGAAAGGGCAACAGAGCTTGCAAGAAAGATGGTATGCGACTGGGGGATGAGTGAAAAACTCGGGCCACTCACATTTGGTAAACGAGAAGAACAGATATTTCTCGGTCGTGAAATAGCCCAGCACAGGGATTACAGTGAGCGGACAGCTATAGAGATCGATGAAGAGATAAAACGAATGGTGACTGAGTGTTATGAAAGGGCAAAGAATCTTGTTAATGAAAATATAGATGCACTTCATGCATTAGCTAAGGCACTCCTCGAAAAAGAGACACTCGAAGGTAAAGAGATTGATGAGATAATAAAAGAAAAGAGAGTTGAAGCTTACCTGTAAAGATTTTACATTTAACTTTTCCAAGAAGACCTACATTATGGGAGTTCTGAATGTGACTCCTGATTCGTTCTCTGATGGAGGACTTTATATCGATCCATCGAGAGCAGTTGAAAGGGCACTCGAGATGGAGGAGGAAGGGGCTGATTTAATAGATATAGGTGGTGAGTCTTCAAGACCTGGCTCCGATCCAGTCTCAGAAGAAGAAGAAATCAAGAGGGTTGTACCCGTCATAGAAAAGCTATCCCACAGATTAAAGATTCCTATATCTGTGGATACATCTAAATCTCGTGTTGCAAAGATTGCGGTTAAGGCAGGTGCTTCTATTATAAACGATATAAGTGGCCTCCGTCTTGATCCTGAGATGGTTCATGTTGTTGCGGATAGTGGGATTCCTGTGGTAATCATGCATATGAAGGGTACACCGAAGGATATGCAGGTTAATCCTACATATAACAATGTCGTCTCAGAGGTGATAGAGTTTCTAAAGGAAAGGATAAAAGTGGCTATAGATGAAGGTGTTAGTAAAGATAAGATAATAATCGATCCAGGAATCGGTTTTGGCAAGACCGTTGAACATAACATAGTGATACTTAGAAGGCTCGATGAATTCAAGGTTCTTGGTCGACCCATTCTCATCGGGACATCGAGGAAGTCATTTATAGGTAAGATACTTGATCTTGAGGTTAATGAACGAATCGAAGGAACTGCAGCAACTGTTGCAGTTGCAATATTGAAAGGTGCCGCCCTTATAAGGGCTCATGATGTTAAAGAGATGGTGAGAGTGGCAAGAATGACCGACGCCATTATTCGGGCATCCCACCACCTCTCACCCACCCTCTGATCTCTACAGCGATTAGTGGTCGCCAATTTCCGCATTACTACCAAATGTTAGTCATTGACAATAAAAGTAAAATCAGTTAAATTAAGTCTATGGAAATTTTCAGGCAGATAAGGTGGCAGGATGTAGTTGATATACTCCTTGTGGCGTTTATAGTGTATAGAATCCTTTTGCTTATAAAAGGGACAAGGGCGATTCAAATGCTTGTAGGTCTTGGTATACTGCTTATTGCCCTGATGATTTCAAAGTGGATAAATCTTTACACAATAGACTGGCTTGTTCAAAGCTTCTGGTCACAGATAGTACTGGCACTGATTATACTCTTTCAGCCAGAACTCCGCCGCGCACTTGCCCATATAGGAGAAAACCCTCTTTTATATCCATTCTCATATGTTGAGGAATCAAGACACATCGAAGAGATCGTAAGGACAGCAGTATCATTATCCAATAGAAAAATAGGAAGTCTTATTGTTATCGAGAGGGAGACTGATCTCAAAAACTTTATAGAGATGGGGACAGAACTCGATGCAAAGGTCTCAAAGGAGATACTTGTAAGTATATTTCAGCCAACATCTCCTATACACGATGGAGCAGTGATTATAAGGGGTAAGAGGATTATAGCAGGTGGATGTTTTCTTCCATTATCATTGAGGGCAGATATAAGTCGTTCACTCGGAACAAGACATAGGGCTGCGATTGGAATTACCGAGGAGACTGATGCGGTTGTAATTGTGGTCTCAGAAGAAACAGGTGCAATCTCTATTGTAATCGGTGGGGAGATTACACAGAATCTCGATATGAATACACTGAGGGAGACACTAACAGATCTTTTTGTCCGGAAGCCACATAGGAAGGCAATGAAATGAGATTTAAAAGCCTTTTACTTAGAAACTCTGGATTGAAGATTGCGTCTCTGATATTTGCGATTATACTCTGGTTTTTTGTTATATCAAGGGGAAAATCGGAAGTAAATTTTGAGGTACCACTTGAATTTAAGAATATTCCATCTACAATAGAACTTACAGGAGATATAGTAAAATCTATAGATGTAAGAGTTCAGGGACAGGAAGGGGTACTCCGCAATCTGAGGTCTCATCAGATAAATGCATATGTAGACCTTACCGGGGCAAAGGCAGGAGAAAGCACATATTATATTACACAGAGTAATATTAATGTTCCAATGAATGTTAAGGTTTCGAAGGTTAGTCCCTCTACTATTAAAGTTAGACTTGAGAAGCTTCTTAAAAAGGATATTGAAGTAGAAGCACATATAATTGGAAAACCTGCTCCTGGATTTAAGATTCAGGGCTTAGAAGTGACTCCATCAACTGTCAGGATAGAAGGGCTGAAAAAAGAAATCAACAGTATAAAGACCTTAAAGACAGAGCCAATAGATATCAGTGGTGCTAAGGAGGGCATCTCACAGGTCGTAAAGGTAAACACCGCAGGCAGAAATATCCGTAGCCTTAACAAAGAAGAAGTTAAGGTGAACATAAAGATTTCTAAAGAACGAAGGTAAGTTGTGATGAAAAGGTTATTCGGTACAGATGGTATAAGGGGAGTGGCAAATAAAACTCCAATGACCAGTGAAATGGCTTTAGCATTAGGCAGGGCTGCTGCATATATATTTAAAGAAGGTAGTTACAATAAGGAAGGTAAGAGGTCATCTTCACACAGACACAGAATAGTCATTGGGAAGGATACAAGGCTCTCCGGATATATGCTTGAGAGTGCCCTTACTTCTGGTATCTGTTCTATGGGTGTGGATGTGATTCTTGTGGGACCACTGCCGACACCGGGTATTGCATTCATTACAAGAAGTCTCAGAGCAGATGCAGGCGTGGTGATTTCTGCCTCCCATAATCCCTATGAAGATAACGGGATAAAATTTTTTTCCATGAATGGCATTAAACTTCCGGACGAGCTCGAAAAGAAAATGGAGGAACTTATATTTTCAAATGCATTAGAACATATCCGTCCCACTGCGAGAGAGGTAGGGAAGGCATTCAGGGTAGATGATGCAGTAGGGAGATACATTGAATTTGTTAAAGGTTCATTTCCGAGAGGGATGACACTGGATGGCATGAAGATAGTTGTTGATTCAGCCAATGGGGCGTCATACAGGGTTACCCCTTGGGTACTCCGTGAACTTGGTGCTGAGGTGATTTCTCTGAACGATAAACCTGATGGAACGAACATTAATCTTAATTGTGGTTCTCTATATCCACAGATAATCCAGAAAGCAGTTATTGAAAATAACGCAGATATTGGGGTTGCTCATGACGGTGATGCAGACAGGGTGATACTTTCAGACGAGTCAGGAAGGGTAGTAGATGGAGACCGGATAATGGCTGTATGTGCACTCGATATGTTAACTGAGGGAAGATTAAATAAGAATGCCATTGTTACGACTGTGATGAGTAACATGGGTCTTGATATAAGCATGAAGAAAGCAGGTATAGATGTTATACGAACAGATGTTGGAGACCGTTATGTGGCTGAAAAGATGTTAGAAGGTGGGTATAATCTCGGAGGAGAACAATCAGGACACATTATTTTTATGGATTATAACACTACTGGAGATGGAATTATAACAGCACTTCAGGTACTCTCGCTAATGAGGAAGAGACAAAAAAAACTCGGTGAGATTGTCTCTTCTATTAATATGTTTCCTCAGATTCTCGTAAATGTTAAAGTAAAAAACAAAAAAGAGGTTCACACAAATCCCTTCATAAGGACAGCAATCGCAGATGCAGAGAAGTTACTCAATGGTTTAGGACGGATATTTGTCCGCCCATCCGGTACAGAACAGCAGGTGAGAATCATGGTTGAGGGCAGAAACAGAGCCCGGATAAAGAAGATTGCAGAGAATGTTGCTATGGTGATTAAGCGGGAACTCTGTTAAATCATTGACTTACTTTTATACCATGAAATCAACTTATCAATCCCAGCCCTTATGGTGTATTGGGGTCTGTATCCAAGAAATTCCCTTGCCCTGGTAATGTCTGAGAGGGAATGCCTTATATCCCCGTTTCGTCCTTCTCCATAAATAGGCTCAGAATTAATACCAAGTAGACTGCTTATTAGTTTAAAGAGATTATTAATAGTTATACTCTCACCATATCCGACATTGAATATTTTACCCACTCCCTTTTCGGAGGCGCATGCCTTTATTGTTGCCTGAACACAATCCTCGATGAATGTAAAGTCCCTGGACTGTTCTCCATCACCATATATCACTGGTTTATCCCCCTTCAGGAGTGTGTTCACAAACTTCGGTATTACAGCAGCATATAAAGAATCAGGGTCTTGTTTTTTACCATAGACATTAAAGTATCTCAGTGAGACCGTTTCAAGCCCATAGAGATGGAAGAAAACCATACAATAGTATTCACCTATTAGTTTTGATACCGCATATGGTGACAGTGGCATTGGAGTCATAATCTCATTTTTAGGGAGAACTGGACTCTCTCCATATACCGATGAGGAAGAGGCATAAACAACCCTTTTGACACCTGTTTCCTTAGATGCCATAAGGAGATTAAGCGTTCCTGTGCTGTTTACATCATGGGTAGTGACAGGATCGGCTACTGATTTCTGCACAGAACCGAGCGCTGCGAGGTGGATTACGAAGTCTACATCCTCTACTGCTTTCCTGAGGACTGCCTTATCCCTGATATCACCGGTGATCAGTTCAATATCATCTAAGAATTCTTCAATATTTTCCTTTTTGCCTGTAGAGAAGTTATCTATTACCTTTACCGTGTGTCCCTGTCTTAAGAGCTCCTCAATAGTATTCGACCCTATAAATCCTGCTCCACCTGTCACCAGAAGTCTATAGTTACTGCTCACGCCTTTACAATCCTTGAAGAGTTTATACCTTTTGTAGCATTCCTTGTATCGACTACGAGTCTGCTATTTTCTGTAATCCATTTGTAGTCATATAAAGCATGATCAGTAGCTATGATGACACAATCATAACTCCTCAGCATCTCTTCATCGATTTCTCGTGAAGCCGCCTTCAGACCCTTTCTATGGCTGATAGCTAATGGTATGTAAGGATCATTGTAATCAACTCTTGCACCTTTTTCCTTTAACAGTCTAATAAGTTCAAGGGAGGGAGATTCTCTGAGGTCATCTATGTCTTTTTTATAGGCTATTCCAAGAATGAGTATCCTTGAGCCCTTAACTGGTTTCCCATCTTCATTAAGCGCATCTATCACCCTGGATACCACATAATATGGCATATTTGTATTTATTTCACCTGCGAGTTCTATAAATCTTGTCCTGAAATCGTATTCTCTTGCCTTCCATGATAGATAGAATGGGTCAATCGGAATGCAGTGTCCACCAAGCCCTGGACCAGGGTAGAAGGGCATAAAGCCGAAGGGTTTTGTAGATGCAGCGTTAATTACCTCCCAGACATCTATACCCATCCTGTCGCAGAGCATCTTTAGTTCATTAACGAGAGCAATGTTAACACACCTGAATATATTCTCGAGTAGTTTTGTCATCTCTGCTACCTTTGGTGATGAAACCACTATAACCTCTTTGATTATAGAAGAGTACAGGGCTTCTCCGACTGATGCACAGTTGCTGGTTACACCCCCAATTATCTTCGGTATTGTTTTAGTAGTATAAGATTTGTTGCCAGGGTCTTCTCTCTCAGGAGAAAATACAAGATAGAAATCCTTCCCGGGCTTAAAACCCTTTTCTTCAAACATGGGTAGCAGTAGCTCTTCTGTTGTGCCTGGATATGTGGTGCTTTCAAGTGAGATAAACTGACCTTTTCTCAGTGTATTTGCTATTTGTCTTGCTGTGTCTATAATGAAACGCATCTCAGGCTCTTTTTTTTCGTTGAGTGGGGTAGGGACACAGATCAGGATGCAATCCATATCGGAAAGTCTATTGAAATCGGTCGTTGCCTCGAAAAATCCCTGTTTTAAAAAGTTAGAGATAACATCTGAAGGTATGTGTCTTATATAACTCTCTCCCCGATTAAGGGATTCTACCTTTGCCTTATCTATATCAAAGCCAGTTACACTGAATGATTCCTCACAGAACCTGAGGGTAAGAGGGAGTCCTACATAGCCCAGTCCTATGATGCCTACTTTTATTTTTTTTTGCTTAATCTTTGAGGTAAGATCTTCCATTCATAACTATTCTCTGAGTTTTTCTTCCTCTTCCTGTTTTGTCTTACATTCTATACAGAGGGTGGTGACAGGACGTGCCTCTAACCTCTTGATGCCTATTTTCTCACCGCATTCTATACATATTCCATAAGTTCCGTTTTCTATCCGTTCGAGCGATTCTTCTATCTTCTTGAGCAATTTTTGTTCTCTTCCTCTTAATCTGAGTAGAAAACTTCTATCGGATTCAGCGCTTGCCTGATCACCGAGGTCAGGGAAATTAGTCTTTTCAGGGGTCAATGTGCTTATGGTTACACCTGCTTCGTTTAAAATAGATGCCCTCTGTGCTTCAAGTTTTTTCTTGATAGCAAGGATACGTCTTGTATCAGGATCGAGTATTTTATGTTTCGACTTAAGTTTCTTTGGTTCCGCCTTCACCGTAGATTTGGTAGCCATATGATCACCCCCCGGGTAAAATTGTGGTATATTAGCAAACTAAATTTATGCAAGTCAACCAAAATATATTTTTCCTCCGCTCCGTCCGTCTGGTTTGTTATACAAAGAATTCCCC
>JBFLZU010000122.1 GCA_040756155.1 Nitrospirota bacterium
TTACGATGCTCAGTAACCTTTTACCTTCCTCATCTAATTTATCAGTATAATCCTCTAACAGGATTTTGGAGAAGCCGTCAATCGCCCTGAGTGGCACTCTCAGGTCGTGAGAGACGGAGTAGCTGAAACTTTCCAGATCCTTGTTCGCAGCCTCAAGCCGTTTTACATAGCCATTCAACTCTTCATTCAATCTTTTGAGTTCTTCCTCCGCCTGCTTGCGCTTCCGGTCGCTCCGCTTTAGTCGCTGTCCTCCCAATGCAATTCCGCTCAAGCCTATCACCCATAGCAGACCGTGACCCATGAGTAACCTGAGCATGTGGATACGCATAATAGCCCACAGGGGCTCCATGGGGATCGAAATGCTAATCCCTCCCCTGATGTCTCCCTCCTTATATCCTTGAGCGGCGTGGCATTTCAAACAGTCCTTCTCGGTAATCAAAGGGCGCATCAGACGCATGTAGTCTTTCCCTTCCATTTTCTCGACCAAACTGATTTCGGTCTCTCCATGCTCGAAGGATTGAAGTGCTTTGGTCTCCCATGGGTCGGGAGCGTTCTCAGAGCGAATCGGATTCAGGCTCGTAATGTGTCCGCGAATACCGCTTCTCTCCTGCGCCAGTTCATACACCTGGCGCGTCATGTAAGCAGGATTCATCAAAGTCAAGAGTTTACCCGACGGCGTTCTGAATTCGCGCTCGGATATATGAGACAGATAGGGGTTAGGCAGCGTCTCTTCGGTCACCGGCACGTAGACACCACCATGTTTGGCATTCCAGTGGCGGTAAAGAATGGTCATCTCGTAAGCGACCGCTGCCTCAATGCGCGCTGACTCCAGGGTATCATGTCTCACCTTGAACATGTTATACCCCAGCGACACGACAATGACTACTGACCACAACACTGCCAATGACCAGATGTAGTGTTCCAGTTGGCGAGAGGCTTCTTTCATCTTCTATCCCTTCTACAATAGCCAGCAATTTCACCTCATATGCAGATTTCATGCCATTATTTCTTAAAATAAATCTGTCAAAATAATTCCATTTATCCCGCAAATAAATACAAAAGGGGCATGTCTTTCGACACGCCCCTTTGCATTCCATTATTCCAATAAAGGATTCTGTCTGTCTCTGCAAGCTCGATGCCATAAACAGACCTCGTGAGCAAATTCTGTGCAAAAATCGTTTTGCCTCACAATCATATGACCTCAGCCATGGAGTGTTGACCTTTGCCTATGGAAAGGATTTTTGATCTCAACGCCATCAACAGTTTGCCCATCAGATAAATCTTCAGATAATAATAATGAAGCACCACCTCTTATGGCAGACTGGATGATTTGAGAGTCCCAGAAGGGATACTTATGCAGAGCGTGTATCCCTGTAGCTTCTAATATGGATCCTCCATCATTGACAACAACATCCCATTTTAAGAGATCACGCATGATCTCCTTTGCTAATTTTATCTCTATTGGTTTTGGTATTTTCTTTGTTATAGTGACAAAGAATTCCTGTAGAACCTGCGTACTGATAACCCCAAGCCTGGAATCCCATAAATCCATCACAATCTTTTTGGCTATCTCATGTTTCTTTCCAGCAGAAACATCATAGGCATAAATAATGATATTTGTATCGAGAAATACCTTATTCCCTCGCATGGAGTTCTTCCCTTGAGATTGTTATATGACCTTCTGTTCCAAGATCAAGCCCCATCTTGAGAAGCCTCGACTGTCTCTGTCGCGCATTTTTATAGTCAATATCTTCTCTTACTTTTTCTTCAAGTGCCTCTTTCAAAAGTTCGCTCAGGGATTTCTCTTTCTTTGCTGCTACCACCTTGGCTTTTTTCAATAAGGACTTAGGTAACGATAAGGTTACATTCTGTCTGTTCATATGACACTCCTTGTATCACATAAATATGTGTATCACATTTTTAAGTGTTTGTCAATTATTTTTGGGTTTATCTGGCTCATTCTGGTTAAGAATAACTTTGGGGCGTGCCTTGCTCTCTTTTTGTTTTTTATAGAGAAAGGTTAGACTTATTAAGAATCTTCTTCAGATGTCCGATTAAGAATGACGATATGATGCCATTGAATATTCCTGTGATCGCTGCAAGGAATAAAATCACCGGAAGAAATAAAAATACCTCCTTACGCCTTATCAATACAAGATAAACAACAGCTATCTGTGCAACATTATGGACAGATGCACCTATTAGGCTGATGCCTACAGGGCTGAATATTCTGCCAAATATTCTCTGGGTTATCCCCATTGCTATTGTGCTTGCAACCCCGCCTGAAAAACTTAGAAGGAATGCAGGGCCAAGAAATGTACCTGAGAGAAACGAACCAATAATAACCCTTATAAGTGTTATATAAATAGCAGCCTTTAATCCGAATATAAGCAATACTGTAAGGGTTATTATATTGGCGAGACCTATTCTCAGCCATGGTATAGGTGATGGGATAGCAATCTCCATGCCGTGTATTACTATTGCAAATGCAGCAAGAAGTGAAAGATATACCGTCTCTCTTAAAGACGATCCCCAAAAAATCTCCCCCTTATCCTGTAATTGCATCATAAAGTGAATTATCCTTTATTCCTTCTATCCTGACAATTACCCTGTTAGGAACACATATAATAGCCTCACCGCTATTCTTAATCCAGCCTTGTTTTACACATATCTTGTCGCGACATGTAGCCCGCAACATCCGCACCCTCCCATCCTTTATCTCAATAACATTTTTCCCATTATTTATATCGATAATATCGTTTCTGTTTAAGGGAAGGGTCTTCACAACTGCTCCACCTACTTCGACGATAACCATGTCACCTTCTTTTTGAAGTGCAAAGCCTTTTAAAAGAAAGATACTGCTGATAGATATCGTAAGGGCAAGGAATATTAATATCCTGTCTGCTGGTGTGAGCAGATTAAATATTACTCTCAGTAAAGAAGTAGAACTATTCTCTATCTGTGATTGTGTATTTTCAGTCTTCAATCTTTATACCCTTCAGAGATGAAGAAAGATGTACCCTGCCATTCTTATCCACGATGATGCCCTCTACCCCCTTCATTGATTCTATCAGTTTCATACCCTTCTCAGGACCGAGGACAAACACACCAGTTGCGAGGGCATCTGCTGTTACTGCATCATCTGCGATGATTGTTACGCTCTGACATTCTCCCGCAGGATACCCGGTTCTCGGGTCAAGAATGTGATGGTATCTTATCCCATCCTTGATAAAAAACCTCTCATAATCACCTGATGTAGAGATAGCCCTATCGGTCAACTCAAGTGTTGCAAGGATCTTTCCCTCTTTTCTTGGATGTCTGACACCCACACGCCATAGTTTTTTATCCTGCCGTTTTCCCGAGACCCTTACATCTCCAGCAACTGCCACTATTGCATCTGTTATACCATTACTTTTGAGCACAGCCAATGCAGCATCAGCTGCATATCCCTTTGCAATCCCACCTGTATCAATAATAATCCCCTTTTTCTTCAGGTATACAGTTCTTTCCCTCTCATTGGTTATGATGCCTTCAGCCATAACAAAGGGAAGGGCTTTTTTTATCTCAGCGTCTGATGGAAGGTGAGGATCATTTTTCTCTATATTAATATCACTGCTGAATCCCCATAGCATGCTGAGTTTTCCTGTAGTTATATCAAATGCGCCATCTGTAACTCTGGAGATGGTATTAGCCTTTGATAGTAGTTCTATTACCTCTCGCGAAACTGTAATATGCCTCTTATATGCAGAATGGTTTATAAGTGAAATGTCACTATCCTCCTTAAAGATTGACATCATTCCCTCGAGCCTTCTTATTTCTGAGAATGCAGCATCTATTGATTCTTCAGCCTTCTGCCTATAGTCGCTTACCACTGTAATTGTAACTACGGTGCCCATCATAAACTGGCTTTTCTTATATGTTTTCTGCTGGGAAGAGGTGCACCCGTAAAAGAAAGTGATAAGTGATAAGTGATAAGTGATAAGTAAAAAACTAATAACCAGTATCCTTTGTTTTTTTATCCTCGAGGCTATCATTCCTTATTCATTCTCTAATATTTTTCTGAGAAATTGCCCTGTATACGAACCTGGTATTTCAGAAACCTCTTCAGGCGTCCCCTCTGCAACTATCCATCCACCTTCGTCTCCTCCCTCTGGTCCAAGGTCAATTATATAGTCAGCGGTCTTTATCACATCGAGGTGATGTTCAATCACTACAACAGTATTCCCATTATCCGCAAGGCGATTAAGAACATTCAACAACTTTTTTATATCATCGAAGTGGAGCCCTGTTGTCGGTTCATCCAAGATATAAAGGGTCCTGCCTGTCTCTCTTTTAGAAAGTTCTTTAGAAAGTTTAATCCTCTGTGCCTCTCCACCTGATAGTGTGGTAGCAGGCTGCCCGAGGGTGATGTAGCCAAGTCCTACATCCTCAAGTGTCTTGAGTTTAGCTTTTATATACGGGATATTTATAAGAAACTCTAATGCCTCTGAGACTGTTGCCTCCAAGACCTCGGCAATGTTTTTTCCTTTATACCTTATCTCAAGAGTCTCTCTATTATACCTCTTACCTTTACAGACATCACAGGTTACATACACATCCGGAAGAAAGTGCATTCCAATCTTTATCACTCCATCTCCGTGGCACGACTCGCACCTTCCGCCTTTGACATTAAAGCTGAATCTTCCTGCTTTATATCCTTTCATTCTGGCGTCAGGTGTCTGAGCAAAAAGGTCTCTTATGTGTGTAAAGACCCCTACATATGTAGCAGGATTTGATCGAGGTGTTCGACCTATAGGGGATTGGTCTATCTCTATGACTTTATCTATTGCATCGGCATTTAGTATCCTGCTGTGCGATCCTGAACGGACTGATGATTTGTTATGTAGCCTCTGCAAAAGCGCCTTATATAGTATATCTATTAGAAGAGTGCTTTTCCCTGAGCCTGAGACCCCGGTTATACAGGTGAGAACTCCGAGTGGTATCCTTACATCTATCTCTTTAAGGTTATTTTCCTTTGCTCCGATTATTGTCAGATAACCCTTTGATTTCCTTCTTCTGGGTGGAACAGGTATCTTGAGGGCTTTCTTAAGATACTGGGCTGTGAGTGATTCTTCGGATTTAATAATATCAGAGAGTGTTCCTGATGCAACTACCCTTCCACCGTGGGTCCCTGCGCCTGGACCCATATCAATGATGTAGTTTGCCCTCCGTATTGTTTCTTCATCATGTTCGACAATAAGCACAGTATTACCGAGATCTCTCAGTAGAGAGAGTGTATCGAGCAATCTACGGTTGTCTCTCTGGTGAAGTCCGATGCTTGGTTCATCGAGGATATAAAGCACCCCCGTGAGGGATGAACCTATCTGAGTGGCGAGCCTTATCCTCTGTGCCTCACCCCCAGCAAGGGTTGTTGCAGAACGGTCAAGCGTCAGGTAATCAAGTCCCACATTCATCATGAATGAGAGCCTTTCGGTAATCTCCTTAAGTATCCTGCTTGCAATAGTCATTTCACGATCTGTAAGGACTAAATCCCGGAAGAATGAAAGTGCAGATTTAACTGTCATCCTTGATATATCAGCAATAGAGAGACCTTTTATCTTTATACTCAAAGCCTCTTTTCTGAGTCTACTCCCACTACACTGAAAACACGGATTTATACCCTTCCCGTCTCCAAACACTGTGCCAAGACCGTCACACATAGGACATGCCCCATAAGGACTATTAAAAGAGAAAAACCTCGGTGTGAGTTCAGGGTAACTTATTCCACAATCAGGACATGAAAGTCTTTCGCTGTAAAGGATATCGTTTCGACTATCAATTAAATGAACAATCACAAGTCCATCTGAGAGTCTCACCGCCTGCTCTATTGAGTCTGATAGTCTGCCTGCAATATCCTTTTTTATGATCAGGCGGTCAATAACTATCTCGATATCATGTTTTTTGCTTTTCTTAAGGGTGATATCCTCAGATAGGTTTCTCATCTCACCGTCTATTCTTGCCCTCACATATCCACTCTTACGCATCTGGAGAAGTTCATTTTTGTATTCTCCCTTTCTCCCCCTCACAATGGGCGAAAGTATCTGTATCCTTGTTCCTTCAGGGAGTCCAAGCACAGCATCAACGATCTGCTGAATGGTCTGGGCAACAATCTCTCTGCTACAGTTATAACAATAAGGGCGTCCGATTCGTGTAAAAAGGACTCTTAGATAATCATGTATCTCTGTAACAGTGCCTACTGTTGACCGGGGGTTCTTTGCAGTAGTTCTTTGCTCTATCGAGATCGCTGGAGAAAGCCCTTCTATGGAGTCAACATCTGGTTTGTCCATCTGTTCGAGAAACTGTCTTGCATATGGAGAGAGTGATTCCACATATCTCCTCTGTCCCTCGGCATAGATGGTATCAAATGCAAGAGAGGATTTCCCAGAACCAGAGATGCCTGTTATAACAACAAGGGAATTTCTCGGTATCTCGATATCAATATCCTTTAGGTTATGTTCCCTTGCACCCTTTATTATCAGGCTATTTTTTATCATAAACTAAATATAATAGCACCAGAGATCAATCTCAGTCAAAGAAAATAATTTGACAACATAATGGGTGCTGTTTATACTAAAAACTACAGTGAGTTAGTGAAAAGTATTTTCGGGGCGTAGCGCAGTCTGGTAGCGCACACGGTTCGGGACCGTGGTGTCGAAGGTTCAAATCCTTTCGCCCCGACCATGCAATTTTTGCAGAGCAAAAATTGCAGTTCTGAACTAAATTAGTGCCCCTGTAGCTCAGAAAGGACAGAGCAGAGGTTTCCTAAACCTTGTGTCGGCGGTTCGACTCCGTCCAGGGGCACCACTCAGGAAAGGTCAACGCCTCGTCCCGCGTTCGGCGGGACTCGGCGACCAGATTGTAGGGAATTTTAAAGGAAAAAATCAATTGGCGATTTTGTAAAATGTGGTTCGAGCCGATATTTTTTAGAAATGTTGTCATTTCTGAAAAATTATTAGACATCCTTAATTTTTCCGCATAATTCAAGGACCTTACAAACTCCTGAGCCGGTTCGAGCCAAGACAGCTCTTTTTGCTCAAAATCCCTGATTTTCTCCTGTAGTTCTATCTTTTTAGTTAGAAATTTCTGTTTTTTGGCTGAGTATTCTTCTGCTGACAACCCGCCATATAAATACAGGTCCAAAAGTTTTTCCAGCTTACTCTCAATTTCTTTCAAATCCCCCTCTAGTGTCAAGTATCAGCTTTATTCCCCACCCCGGTATCAGATTTATTCCCCACTTTTTCCAGGTTAAATTATAAAACTCGTCCTGAAGCTTTGTCCATAATTATCACAAAATAATTTCACCCCCTTCT
>JBFLZU010000123.1:0-9377 GCA_040756155.1 Nitrospirota bacterium
GTTTGACAGTGCTACGACTAAGAGTATTGAGTTACTCCCAAGAGAGGTTAAAGATAAGATATTCAATCTGGTTGTGAAGAAAAAAAGCCTGAATGTTATGGACGAATTCATAAAAAGTGTCAGCAAACACTGACACTAATCACTACTTAATAAAGTGAAAGGAGGTGGAGTTTTAAAATCTCAAATTTCAAATCTCAAATCTCAAATTTAACTTATAAAAAAGGAGGTGTTAATTATGCCAAGTTTTGTAATCAATGAAAAATGTGATGGTTGCAAGGGGCAGGATAAAACTGCATGCATGTACATATGCCCCAACGACCTGATAGTCCTGGACAAAGAGAGGATGAAGGCATACAATCAAGAGCCTGCTTGGTGCTGGGAATGCTATAGTTGTGTCAAGATATGTCCTCAGCAGGCTATGGATGTGAGGGGTTATGCAGACTTTATGCCCCTCGGTGCTGCATCAACTCCACTGAGAGGGACAGAGGACATCATGTGGACCATCACATTCAGGGATGGAAGGATTAAGAGGTTTAAGTATCCGACAAGGACTACACCAGAAGGTTCGATAAAGGCACTGGAGGGATATCCTGAGGCAAAGGCAGAAGATTTAACCGATCAGTTGATGCTCGGAGAGCCTGACATAATGGGAGTAAAGGAACTCCCAACAAAGAAAAAATAAGAAAGGAGGGATAAAGTGAGAGAATTTGCGACAGAAGTTGTTGAGACTGATATATTGATACTCGGTGGAGGGATGGCTGGCTGTGGTGCTGTAGTTGAGGCTGCATACTGGGCAAAGGCTGTAGGTTTAAGGGTAACCTGGGTGGAGAAGGCTGCGGTTGACAGAAGTGGTCCTGTAGCAATGGGCCTTTCTGCCATCAATACATATATGGGAATGGATGGAAAGGTAACTGAGAATCCCCGTATGCCTGAAAGGTTTGTTGAGTATGTAACGAATGACCAGATGGGTTTAACAAGACAGGACCTCGTCTATGATGTTGCAAGACATGTGGATAGCACCGTCAGACACTTTGAGAAATGGGGACTTCCTATATGGAAGGATGAGGCAGGAAATTTTGTAAAATCAGGTGAATGGCAGGTCATGATATCCGGCGAGAGTTACAAGATCATCGTGGCAGAGGCAGCAAAGAGTGCGATAGCAGCCCTTGGTGATAAGGGTCAGTTAATCGAGAGGGTCTATATCACACACCTTCTGAAGGATGAGAAGGAACCTGATAGAGTCTGTGGTGCAGTCGGTTTTAGCGTAAGGGAAGACAAGTTCTATGTCTTTAAGGCAAATGTAGTTATCGCTGTGATGGGTGGTGCAGTCCATGTATTCAGACCGAGGTCACAGGGAGAGGGTTTTGGAAGGGCATGGATGCCACCATTCTTAGGAGGAACGACTTATGCCCTCACTCTCCAGGCAGGGGGTGAGCTCACACAGATGGATGTGACATTTGTCCCTCCAAGGTTCAAGGATTCATATGGTCCTGTTGGCACATTCTTCCTGCTCTTTAAGACACCTGCAACAAATGCCTATGACCAGCCATACGTTGGGGGGTATGATTCCGAGACAGATAAGTGGGCACCATATTCTCATGCGAAACCCTGTCCAACTCCAGTCAGAAACTATGAGATGATACTCGCGGCAAAGGAAGGAAAGATACCATTACTCATGCACACAGAGTTAGTAGCAGAAAGAATAAAGAAGGAGATAACTGATCCAAAGGAGCAGAAAAAGGAGTTAAAAAAGTATGAGTCCGAAGCCTGGGAGGACTTCCTTGATATGACTATTGCAGGTGCAACAAACTGGGCCGCCCATAATATTGACCCCCTTGAAAAGCCGATGGAGCTCTCGACCTCAGAGCCGGTCTTCATAGGTTCACATGCCTGTTCTTGTGGTGCATGGGCCTGTGGTGCTGAAGACCTTATGCCAGCAGAATACAAGGATGCCTTCCCTGCCCAATACAACTGTATGACAACTGTTTTAGGTCTATTTACTGCAGGTTGTGGGGTAGGTGCATGTGCACACAAGTTCTCAAGCGGCTCATTCACACAGGGAAGGATTACAGCAAAGTCTGCAGTTAAGTTTGCCAATGATAACAAGGGATACAAACCAACGGTATCTGAGGATACGATAAAGAACCTCAAAGAAATAGTTTATAAACCACTTGCCCTCTATGAGGAGAAGAACACATATACAACGATGCCGGATATCAATCCCAACTATATTTCCCCACAAATGTTTTTGTTCAGGGTACAGAAGATAATGGGTGAGTATGTAGGTGGATGGGAGACATTGTATGGGACATCTGATAAGATGTTGGAGCACGCCCTCTGGAAATTAGGGTTCTGCGGAGAGGACACAGAGAAGCTTGCTGTAAAGGACCTTCATGAGCTTTTGAGGGCGTGGGAGGCTATCCACAGGTATTGGGTTGCTGAGGCATGTGTGAGGACAAGGCTCGTCAGGAAGGAGTCAAGATGGCCGGGTTATTATCACAAGTATGACTACATGAAGCTGGATGAAGGACAGAAGCACTTTATAAATGTGAAATATGATGCAGAGAAGAAGGAATGGAAGGTAATCGAAAGGCCGATGATCCCAATCATTTGAGCTGGTAGATCCTGAGGGCATTTCCGTTGGGGGCGACCTGAAAGGTCGCCCCCCAAAATTTACCCCGTTAGAAAAAGCTTTCTAACGGGGTAAATTAGAGAATAGTTTATGAATGAAGAATATACCAAAAAACACCGAAGGCTCTCTCTAAATGACAAATTCAAATTCTCATGTCATAAAGGGCTTACCTGTTTTAACACCTGCTGTAGTGATATAAATATCTTTCTCACACCTTATGATGTCCTGAGGATGAGAAGGGCTACTGTGTTATCTTCTGGAGAGTTCTTAAAGAGATATGCCATTCCACTCTTAGGAGATGAGGGGTTACCTCTGGTAGTGCTTAAGATGATAGAGGATGAAAATAAGAGTTGTCCTTTTGTCACCCAAGATGGGTGCAGGATATATGAGGACAGGCCATGGTCATGCAGGATGTATCCTATATTCCCGGCTTCCTCGGAACGTAGATTGAATAATCAACGTCCCTCGAAGGAAGAAGAGTTTTGGATAGAGGAAAAGCCCTCATGCCTTGGATTTATGGAGCACTTCCATGAATCCTCGCACTTCTGTGAAGTGCGGGATGAAGTGCTACCATTTAAAGAGGAAAAACAATGGACAATAGAGGTGTGGAAGAAAGATCAGGGAATCGATATCTATGATAAAATGAATGAATCTTATAAGGAGATCACCTTACATGATTATTTTCGGAAGGGAAATAAGCTTGATTCAGGAAGGGCGAAGATGCTTTATATGTCCTGTTACAACTTGAATGATTTCAAGAGATTCCTTTTTGAAACCAGGTTTTTTGATATTTATGATGTAGAGAATGGGGTTATTGAAAAGATAAAAGAAGATGAAGAAGAACTCTTAAGTTTTGGTTATAGATGGATAAGATTCAATCTGTTCTGTGAAGATACCTTAAAACCTAAAGATAAGGCATTGGATAAACTCCTGCGGTCCAGGAGGGAGGTTTGAGATAAAAATTGTCAGTTATTTGCGATTTTATAACCGGTCAGGAATTAACTGATACTGATGATGAAAGGATCAGACAGGGGATAGAACGGTTCTTGGTCGAAGAGAAAGGTTATTCAAAAGAAGATGTTGAGGTTGACAAAGAGTTCGAGATATCTATTGACGGTGAGGTAAACAGGTCAAAGGTTGACATTATCGTATGTGTTGAAGAAAAGAGATTTATGATTATAAGATGTGCTCGTGGGTCATTGGTCTCAAGGGAAAGGGAGGTCATCTCCTGTGCAAGAACCTTTGATGTTTATCAGATTCCATTTGCCATTGTCACTAATGGAGAGGATGCAGAGGTTCTGGATACTGTTACTGGTGAGGTAATCAGCTGTGGTTTAGGGGCAATACCCTCAAAGAGGGAGGCCCTTGAGGCCATAAAAAGGATTGAATTCAAGAGACTTCCGAAAGAGAGGATCGAGAAAGAAAAGAGGATATTTTTAGCATTTGATGCTATCAAATGCCCCTTAAAATGTGATTAATACAAACGCAATAAGTAGTGTGCCATTAGTAAACTATTTATGGAGGGACAGGCATGGCAACAAAAGATATATTGATTGTAGGCGGAGGGATTAGTGGGATAACTACAGCAGTAGAAGCGGCCGAGGTGGGGTATGAAGTAACTCTTATTGAGAAGAATCCCTATCTGGGTGGAAGGGTCTCTCAACTCAATAAATACTTCCCCAAATTATGCCCTCCAAGTTGTGGACTGGAGATAAATTTCAGAAGAATTAAACAGAATCCAAGGGTCAAATTTTTTACCTTAGCAGAAGTAGAAGGCATATCTGGCAAGGAGGGTGATTTTGATGTCACAATAAAGTTGAATCCCCGTTATGTCAATCAAAGATGCACTGCCTGCAACATGTGTGTGGCAGTATGTCCTGTTGAAAGGTCAAACGATTTCAACTTCGGTATGAATAAGACAAAGGCCATTTACCTTCCCCATGATTTTGCCTTTCCCATGAAATATGTTGTTGATGATAAGTTCTGCAAGAAAGCAGAATGTAACAAATGTGTCGAGGTTTGCAAATATAATGCCATTGATCTAAATATGAAGGCCCAAAGCCTCTCATTAAATGTGGGCTCAATCGTTTGGGCTACTGGCTGGAACCCATACGATGCTACAAAGATTGATAATCTTGGATTCGGAAAATATCAAAATGTCATTACAAATATGATGATGGAAAGGCTTGCAGCACATAACGGCCCTACTAATGGAAAAATTCTCCGTCCATCAGACGGAAAAGAGATCTCAAAAGTGGCCTTTGTCCAATGTGCTGGATCCCGTGATGAGAACCATCTCCCCTACTGTTCTTATATTTGTTGCCTCGCCTCTATGAAACAGGCCACTTATATCAGGGAGCAATATCCTGAGGCAGAGGTATTTATATTTTATATCGACATTCGTGCACCGGGAAGATACGAGAAGTTTTATAAAAAGGTCCAAAGCGATGAAAAGATAAAATTTATTAAAGGAAAGGTCGCCCAGATTGAAGAGGATCCTGCCACAAAGGACCTTACAGTGGTAGCAGAGGATGCAATTGCTGGTAAGAAGATTCATGAGAAGGTAGAACTGGTTGTACTTGCCACTGGGATAGTTCCCAGTACACAGGAGAGGAAGATTCCTGCAAACATATCTTACGATACAGATGGTTTCATTACATCCAGTAACGGAATAGGTGGGATGTACGCTGCTGGTTGTGCCTTAAAGCCATTTGATGTCTATTCCAGTGTGCAGGACAGCGTAGCAGCAGCGCTTAAGGCTATTCAGTCTTTAGTGAGCCCCGTTAGAAGTTCTGCAAGTTTGAGGACTTCTAATGAGGGTAAGGGAACTTCTAACGGGGTAGGGAGGTAATAAATGGAGAAAAAAATAGGAGCTTATATCTGTACAGGATGCGGTATCGGGGAATCCCTTGACACAGAAAAGTTAACTAAGGTAGCTACTAAACAAAAGGCTCAGGTTGTCAAGACCCATCCATTTTTGTGTGGGGATGAGGGTGTTAAGCTCATAAAAAATGACATGGATGCCGAAGGCGTAAATGCTATTGTAATAGCTGCCTGCTCACAACGTGTAAATTATGATGTCTTCAGTTTCGGTAATGTCCTTCTGGATAGGGTCAACCTAAGGGAGCAGGTCATCTGGTGCCACCCACCAAATGATGAAGATACCCAGATGCTGGCAGAAGACTACATAAGGATGGGTCTTCTTAAGATTCAGAAGATGGAGCTTCCTGAACCGTATAAGGTAGGGGACCTTTCTAAAAATATTCTTGTAGTGGGGGGTGGCCTTGCTGGAATTACTGCTGCCACCGAAGCAGCCAAGGCAGGATATGATGTCTTTTTGGTAGAAAAGAACGAATCCCTTGGTGGCTGGATGAGCAAGATTTACAAACAGGCCCCTACAAAATCTCCTTATGCAGATATGGAAGAGCCGGATATTAATATCAGGAGCAAGGAGGCTCAACAGAATCCAGGGATTAAGATTTATACATCTTCTTTAGTAGAGAAGATATCTGGTGGCCCGGGTATATTTGATGTAACTGTAAAACAAAATGGGGAGGTCGAGAGTTTTAGGGCTGGTGCTATAGTCCTGGCCTCAGGCACTGTACCATACGATGCCACAAAACTTGTTCATCTCGGGCTTGGTAAATATCCAGATGTGATAACCAACTACATGATAGAGGATCTCGCCTTAAAGGGAACAATAGTAAGGCCATCAGATGGAAAGGCTCCAAAAAGCGTTGCCTTTATTCTCTGTGCAGGTCAGAGGGATGAGAACCATCTTCCTTACTGTTCTGCAACCTGCTGTGTTGATTCCCTAAAACAGGCAAAATATATAAGGAATCAGTACCCTGATTCAACGGTCTATATATTTTACAGAGACATGAGGACACCTGGCCATTATGAATACTTTTACAAGAGTATTCAGGACGATCCTGGAATGTTTTTGACTAAAGGGGATGTTTTAGGCATCACAGAGGATGAGAATAAAAATCTTGTAGTAGATGTAGAAAATACCCTAATAGGTGAAAATATCCGGGTGAATGTGGATATGGTTATTCTTGCCATAGGAATGGTTCCGGTAACCGCTTTAGGGGAAGAGGAACTTCCACCAGGGGTGAAACCCGGCGATGAGTTTATTCCATATGTTATGATTGAAACAGATATCTTAAACCTTGAGTACAGACAGGGTGGGGAGGTGCCTGTTTTGGCATACGGTTATCCTGACTCGAACTATATCTGTTTCCCTTATGAAACTCGAAGGACAGGCATTTACGCTGCTGGCTCTGTAAGGGCACCTATGGATATACCTTCTACCATAGAGGATGCTACGGGTGCAGCACTTAAGGCGATCCAGTGTATTGAAATGACGGCAAGGGGAGAGGCAGTCCATCCCAGGGCTGGAGATACATCCTATATAGAAATCTTTCTACAAAAATGCACCCAATGTAAGAGATGCACAGAGGAGTGTCCCTTTGGGGCTATTAATGAAGATGAAAAGGCAAATCCACTTTATAATCCAACTCGCTGCAGAAGATGTGCAATCTGTATGGGTGCATGTCCGGAGAGAATCATGTCCTTTAAGAACTACTCAGTTGATATGATAGGAACTATGGTAAAGAACATAGAAGTGCCTCCTGAAGAGGATGAAAAGCCGCGGGCTGTTGTTTTTGCCTGTGAAAATGATGCCTATCCCGCGCTGGACATGGCTGGAATCAACCACCTTAATTATACTCCTTTCGTGAGGGTAGTCCCATTGAGGTGTGCAGGGTCAATGAACCTGGTGTGGGTGGCTGATGCCCTCTCAAAAGGTATTGATGGTATACTCCTTTTGGGGTGCCAATATGGCGATGATTACCAGTGCCATATGGCTACAGGAAGCCACCTCGCTAAGATCAGATTGTCGAAGGTTGCTGAAACACTTGACAGATTAAAGCTTGAGTCTGGAAGGGTTCACATGGAACAGATATCTATCTCAGAATATTACAAGATACCCCAGATATTAGATGAATTTCTGGAGAGATTGAAGGAGTTTGGTCCTAACCCTTATAAAGGATTCTAATTTCTTATTTAAAACTTAAAGGACTGAATGAAGATGTTTGATATGGGTGCAGTAGAGCCGACTAAACTTACCCTTAACAGTAAATTTAAATTTAGCTGCTATAAAAAGATAGAATGTTTTACGAGATGCTGTGGCAGTACTGATATACTCCTTACCCCTTACGACATCCTGAGGATGAAAAAGAGGTTAGAAATTTCCTCAGAAGAGTTTCTTAAGAAATACACTTACATTTATATCGATGAAAGCTCATCGCATCCCCACGCGATGCTCAAAATGATAGATGATAAAGAGAGGAGATGCCCTTTTGTTTCGCCAGAAGGCTGCACCATTTATACAGACAGACCTGCAAATTGCCGCTATTATCCCATCGGTCAGGCAGTTATGAGGAGCCAATCAGATAAAGGGATAGTGAATGAGGAATTCTACTTCTTTATCAGGGATCCAAATTGCCTCGGTTATCAGGAAGACAGAGAGTGGACAATAGAGACTTGGAGGATTGACCAGCGAGTTGACCTTTATGATGACATGAACTGGGAGTGGAAGGAGATCCAGTTGAGAAGAAATGTCCACGGTCATAGCCTTGACGATAAAAAACAGAAAATGTTTTATATGGCAAGTTATGACCTGGACAAATTCAAGAGATATGTACTCGAAAGCAGGCTTCTCGATCTCTTTGATATTGATAAAGAGGAGGTAGAGAAGATAAAGACTGACGAGATCGCATTGATGAAGTTCGGCTTCAAATACTTGAAATATATTTTGATGCTTGAGGAAACATTGAAAGTAAAATATAAGGAGGTAAATAGATGGCAGAACAAGTGATTAAGTCAGATCTGGATTTTGTAAAAGGTGTTATTGCCTCAGGTGGTGAATCCCTCAAAAAGTGCTATCAGTGTGCAACTTGTTCGGTTGTCTGTAAGGTTACTCCCGACAACAAACCATTTCCGAGGAAGGAAATGATATATGCCCAGTGGGGATTGAAGGATAGGCTCATAAACAACCCTGATATCTGGCTCTGCCATCAATGTAGCGACTGCACAGCCTACTGTCCGAGAGGGGCAAAGCCAGGAGAGGTCTTAGGCGCTATAAGGAAATTAAGTATTCAACATTATGCCTTCCCTCAATTTCTTGGAAAAGCCGTTGCTGAAGCAAAATATCTCCCACTCCTTTTTGCAGTTCCTATTATCCTATTCCTTGCTATCTTAGCGTCCTTAGGTAACTTAAGGATTCCTGAAGGTGAGATCGTTTTCGCAAAGTTTATGCCCGTCCTGTATATCGATGCTATATTCATTCCTGTTGCCTCCTTCGCTGCACTTGCATTTGCCATCGGGATATTGAGATTCTGGAAAGATATGAACATAAATCCCTGGAGGATGAAGTTAAAGGGTGCCCTCCCGCCAACCATCATTTCAACGATTGGCGAGATATTATTGCATAAGAGATTTAATAAGTGTGAATTGACTAAAGCCAGATCCAGTTCGCATCTCTATGTGTTCTATGGGTTTGTAGGACTTGCTATTACAACAACATGGGCTATATATTACCTGTATGGATTGAATTGGGAATCACCTTATCCCCTGACAGACCCATTGAAGATGCTGGGCAATTTCAGTGGGATATTGCTTCTTCTCGGTATTACTCTTGTTGTTACGAATAGGTTTAAGAACAAAGAAAAGGCAGATATTG
>JBFLZU010000123.1:9477-11965 GCA_040756155.1 Nitrospirota bacterium
TGGGAATCACCTTATCCCCTGACAGACCCATTGAAGATGCTGGGCAATTTCAGTGGGATATTGCTTCTTCTCGGTATTACTCTTGTTGTTACGAATAGGTTTAAGAACAAAGAAAAGGCAGATATTGGAAGTTACTTTGACTGGCTTTTCATAACCGTTGTAGCTGTGGTGGCTGTAACAGGAATGCTTTCCCAGTTCTTGAGATTGGCTGATATTTCAGTCTTAGCATATCCTGTTTATTTCACACATCTTGTATCTGTTTTCTTTCTTTTTCTCTATGCTCCATATTCTAAATTTGCCCATCTCGCTTACAGGACGACAGCGATGGTTTATGCAAAGCATTCGGATAGAGAGGTAGAAGTTCAATCTAAATAACACGGATTGAATCGAAGTGGCCAATGTTTTATAACTAATCGTTATATAATAAATGAAAATTATGAATTTGACTTATTTTACTAATTGAAGGATATTTCAGGACTAAAAGGAGGTTAAGGATGGAACAAAGTATCTTAATATTCGCTGGTATTTGTGGGGTAATAGGTATCCTCTACGGGATACTGACTTCGCTCTGGGTAGTTAAGCAAGAAAAGGGAACTCCCCGGATGCAGGAGATTGCTGCTGCTGTCCAGGAAGGTGCCAAGGCATTTCTCAGCCGTGAGTACAGGACAGTCGCCCTTGTTGGTGCTGTCATATTCGTGCTGATAGGGATATTTCTGAGCTGGCTTGCAGCCTTTGGATTCCTCCTTGGTGCTACGGGATCTGCAACAGCAGGCTATGTGGGAATGATGATCACTGTGAGGGGTAATCTCAGGACTTCACAGGCTGCCTATACCAGTTTAAGAAACGCCCTTAGATTAGCCTTTCGAGGTGGTTCTGTAGCAGGTCTCTTAGTTGTGGGGTTAGCACTCCTGAGCATTGCAGTCTATTATTCCATTGCCAAGGCTATTGACCCCCATCAAGCCTTTTATGCCCTTGTCGGTCTGGGATTTGGTTGCTCACTTATGAGCGTGTTTGCTCGTATTGCAGGTGGCATCTATACAAAGGCTGCTGATGTTGGTGCTGACCTTGTTGGAAAGGTCGAGGCAGGTATACCTGAGGATGACCCGAGAAACCCCGCTGTTATAGCTGACCAGGTTGGTGACAATGTAGGAGACTGCGCAGGCATGGCTGCAGACCTCTATGAGACCTATATAGTCACAATAGTGGCTGCAATGCTACTCGGTAAGACTGTCTTTGGTGCGGAGAGCGCGTGGGCATTCTTCCCGTTGCTTTTAGGTGGAGTCTCTATTTTGGCCTCTATAGCGGGGACCTTCTTTGTAAGATTAGGCGCAAAGCAGTATATAATGGGTGCACTCTACAAAGGGTTGGCTGCATCAGGTATAATAGCTGCGATCGCATTCTACTTCGTCTCGGTTTGGTTTATAGGAAAATTTGTGCCAAGTTCAAAGGATGCCTTAGCATTCACGCCGTGGAATGTGCTTTTAACAGCCGGTGTTGGCCTACTGGCTACAGGGCTTATGATGATAATCACAGAATACTTTACCTCTAAGGGCTTTAGCCCCGTAAGAATGATTGCAGACGCCAGCAGAACTGGTCATGCCACTAATATTATTGCCGGTCTCTCCGTCAGCATGAGGTCAACTATGCCACCTGCTCTGGTTGTCGTGGGCGCCATCCTTGCATCCTTTGCCTTAGGTGGCGGATTCAGGGGTGAAGTAGATGTTGGTCTCTTTGCTATAGGTCTGGCTGCTGCCTCTATGCTCTCAATGACCGGTATCATAGTCGCTATTGATTCTTACGGACCAATTACAGATAATGCTGCTGGTATTGCCGAGATGTCACAGATGGACGAGAAGGTTCGCGGGACTGTTCTTGATCCACTGGACGCTGTGGGAAATACAACAAAGGCAGTAACAAAGGGATATGCTATAGCTTCGGCAGGACTCTGCGCGCTGGTTCTATTTGCTGAATACTCTCGTGCCTTTGAGCCATTTGGGATTGGGAAGCTCTCTTTTGAGCTTTCAAATCCCCTCGTTCTGGCGGGCTTATTTATAGGTGGGCTACTTCCATTCTACTTCGGTTCAAGGCTGATGTTGGCGGTAGGCAAGGCAGCAGGTGGTGTTGTAGAAGAGGTAAGGCGCCAGTTCCGTGAAATCACAGGGATTATGGAAGGGACGGCTAAACCACAATATGGTCAATGTGTTGACATTGTTACGAAAGGAGCTATTAGGGAGATGATTATCCCGTCCTTGCTTCCAGTAGCTTCGCCGATCCTTGTAGGTTTCATCCTCGGGAAAGAGGCCCTTGGAGCTATGCTGATTGGTGTTATAATTACAGGTCTCTTCTTAGCAATCTCCATGACGAGTGGAGGCGGTGCATGGGATAATGCAAAGAAGTATATCGAAGAGGGAGCCCATGGTGGAAAGAAGAGCGATGCCCATAAGGCTGCTGTTACAGGTGACACTGTTGGTGACCCGTATAAGGATAC
>JBFLZU010000124.1 GCA_040756155.1 Nitrospirota bacterium
GAAGGGGGTGAAATTATTTTGTGATAATTATGGACAAAGCTTCAGGACGAGTTTTATAATTTAACCTGGAAAAAGTGGGGAATAAATCTGATACCGGGGTGGGGAATAAAGCTGATACTTGACAAAAGTACTCGGAGTGAGGTTTATAGATATCATATATATAGCATAAATTACCCCCCCCGAGTGAGCTATTACAGTAACAATTCCTCCCAGAAAACCAAAAAGCACCCCGTGCCATTTCTGGTATTGATAATTTTCGACTTTTTTGCTAATCATTTTAAAATAAGGAATCGGATGATTTTTAACAAGCTGATGAACAGCAAAGATTCCACAAAAAAAGCCAACCATCCTTGCAAACCACCGATCTGGAGTATAATTCATAATTACACCTCCAACGATGACCCCAATTATAGAACCTGAAGCAATTGTTAAAAGAACTGATTTATTTATGTTCTTCCAATAATGAATCATGGGCATGATATTTGTTAACAACATGATGGGACCACCTAATCCAACGGCACTCTTAGGAGGAAGAATCAGAGAAAAGGCAGCGGTCATGAAGATTCCTCCCCCTACTCCAAAAGAAGTCTTAATCAAAGCTGTTAATAAAATAGTAACACCAATATAGATGGCCTGGAAGGAATTAAATTCGATACCCATTTATCATACTCAAAATCGAATATCTTACTAAATTAAACCTAAAATATACTTAAAAATGTGTTAATTTTAATATATTACTCCTATTTTAATGCATACTTTATTGGTCTCTTTATTACAAAAAATAAGGAAGATCAATATCCTATATCTTTCCCTATAATGATTACAGTGAAGTCCTTAATTCCCCACGGTCTTCTTTCAATAATGGTTGTCACCCTGCAAAGCCTGAACGGTGTATTGCAATCTCTGCAAATTAAATCTTCTGCGCAGGGAGTAGGGTCCTTTCGCCTCTGGCAATTTTTTGGAGCTGCTACTTTCTTAAGTCGAGCAAGACCCTGACTCATATTCTTGACTATCTTGTTGACTCCTGCTACAACAATCACCTTCGAAGGACCAAAGATCATGGAAGAAACGCGATTACCCGTTGCATCAACGTTAATAAGTTTTCCATCCATGGTCAGTGCGTTAGTACTTGTCAGGAAGATATCCGCCCTCTGCTGTTTTTTCCCAACTTCGTATCTCTCTTCCCTGGAAAGTCCTTCCTTCCAGTGATCGTAGACCGTATTCCCTCTTTTTACTAAAGCCTCAAGAAGTCCCATATCCCTTATGGTAACAGACCCACCAATTCCGACTTTGGCATCGATGGGGACCATCTTTAAAACTTCCTCCTTAGCTTTTTCAATAGATGAAAAATACAAAGCCTCCATCTCATTTCTCCTCAAGTTCTCAACAACCTTCTGAATCATATTCGATGTTATTTTTTTTATCACACAATTCCTTTCAGGAAGTTTCCTCCAACAAAGTTCTTTCGACAGTATAATTTATCGTAGCGATAGTTCAGAATATAAGGAATATCGCAATTATCAGTAATACCAGAGCGATTATTCGATAGAACAAAGCTTGATTGACCTTTATATGCACAAACGATCCAGATAGATTCCCAATTATAAAAGCCGGCAATAGATAAAGACTAAACTTAAGGATATCTACATTTATCAGACCAGCGTAAGCAAATAATATCACTCGCCATATATCCATTAAAAAGAATAAAAAGACCAATGTAGCTCTGAGGGCATTCTTATCTCTTAATTTCCTGGCCAGATATACAACAACTGGTGGTCCACCTGCACCAAATAAGCCTCCTGTGATGCCACTCAGTAGACCAGCGATAACTCCCACATAATTCTTAAGTTCCTTAACCTCCTTAACTTCCTTATCCCAAAATAGAATTTTAAGGGCATAGCCTGCTATAAATAAACCTAACAAAGTTTTGAGCAGGCTACTTTTGAAGGAAACTAATACATATGTACCTAAAACAATGCCTATCATATATGTGGGAATTAATATAAGTAATACATCCTTTCTGACCCATTTTATTGTCTGAAAAGTAGAAAGCAATAGGATTCCAGTGAGCACGGCGAGTATGGCTGCTGTCGGTACGACAATCTTTATGTCAAGAAGAAGAATAAGTGGTGCCACCATCAATGGCCCCGAACCAAAACCAGTTAACCCTCTTACAAAGAAGGCCATGCTTACTACTATGCTGGATAGAATTATTATTTCTAATGTCATCAATTTACTCTATTCTTTGTCCTTATGTTATTCATTAATAATTCTGTATCTCGTTGTAATCTCTGCTGTAGATTTTAGCATAGCCATTACTGAACAGGTTTTTTTTGATAATTCTATTGAACTTCTTATAGCTTTCTCTGAAATGTTCCTTCCTTTAATAACATACTCCATCTCTATATTAGTAAAGACCATAGGAGGATTTTTTGACCTCTCTCCCTTTAAATTTATCCAAAAACCTGTTATATCCTGTCTCTTTTTTCTCAATATAGAAATAACAGAAGCCCCAGCGCATCCTCCAAGACTGGTAAGGAGAAGCCCCATAGGTCTGAAGCCTGCATTTTTACCGCCATATTCTTTCGATGCATCTATCTTGACAGTATACCCTGAAGATGCCGTTCCTTCGAACGCCATACTTTCTATTAAGGTTATTTTTGCTTCCATGGACATAATTTCACCTCCTGATAGCAACAAACAGTCCAAATCCTCACTCAGGAGAGGTTAATACTCCTTGAATATCCCCTACCGCACAAATAAAAACACTCCACCCTCTGTTTTCACACATCATTACTATAAAATAGAAGGTAGGAGACACTGGAGGGATGATCTGCTGCGTCATTTAGAGTGCTGCTTTGCCTGTGTATTGTCTCTTAATACAAAGATGTTCTTTCTGTCTCCTCCATGCACGCTGCCCCATTATTAGCTCCTCATTAGGGTCACCTATTGGGAACTGGTTTTTGGGGATATCAGAGTTTTTCCAGATTCCTTTTCTTTTTCTTTCTTCACGCTGATCAACGAGCCAGTCGTTGTAACTTTCATACATTATATGTCCCTCAGGGGCATCCAGAGTAGCAGCCCTTATCCTTCCGTCAAGCTCACGGTATAGTGCTGCCTCCTCCTCGCTTATTTTTATTGGCTCAACATCCATTGTATATCCTGCTTCCTTTAATTCCTTTCCTGCTACTGCGGCAAAGATTCGCTGCTCTCGTAAGCTGAGAAGCTCTTTGTATATACCAATATATTTATCACTTGCAGGGTGTCCAAGAGGTTTGTGGTCACGAGTAGCTCCACGAGACTTAGCTATATCGGTTTTGTAAAATTCAAGCATGACCGATGAATATTTTTCATCGAGGAAATCACATATCTGTCTCAATACCTTTTCAGGTTCCCTGACCAATGTCTCATATCTGACATCCATCCACTGCGAAGAACTAAGTTTTCCCCTCCATGGTTTAACCGCATTCTGACAGAGCTTCCATCCCTCTGCAGCACAGAAGATATTTGTTGGACCGAATGCAGACTGAAGATAATCCACACTGGCGTCACGTCCATCCCGGGTTATAAAGATAAACTGGGCATCAGGGAAATCTTCCAATATCTCTTTGACAAAAAATAGATTGTGAGGTGTCTTTTCTCCCCAGCGGGGTTTATTTCCTACCTCACGCGCATACCTCTCAAGCATCGCACAATATATGCCAGCAAAACTCCGTTCCTTAACCTCTGAGATTATCTCATCCACTATTATCCTTGGATTTACCTTCATGCCCCAGAATGGAGTTTTTAAACCGAAGACCATCTCTTCTGCTAATGTCCTGAAATTTTCATCTTTGCTCAGATCACCATAGGTGTATAGATAAGGGCGAAATCGAGGATAGTACCATGCCACTTCAGGGACAGCAATCCTTGGATGGCAACCTAACATAGCCATCACAAGTGTCGTCCCAGACCTTTCTGCACCAATCATGAATATTGGTTTTTCTTTCAATATAATCGCCATCGTTTCCCTCCTGACATAATATTACCTATACTCTATACCTAATAGATAGATTACTATAAGAAAGCCCAGTCAAGGTGTTTAAGCAGGAAAGACACCTTCCCTACCGAGCAAGGTGTCAGAAAACCAATATTAGCTACTTTACTTAAAAAATCCTCGCTGCCTCCAGCAACACCTTTGCCCCGATGGCATCTCCGATAGGCCCAGTGATTGTGAGTTCTTTGGTGATAAAAGCTCCGATTATTGGAATCTCGCCATCAAACAGTCTTTGCATCGCTTCCGGTTTTCCCTCAATGATTACATCGGCTTTGTCCAGTTTTCCCTGCTCTACCTTGGAAACTTTCCCACCATCTACCACAAAGTAAAAGGCGGTCTCTGTACTATTTTTTATGATGAACTGTACAGACTTGTTCCAGTCTGGAAATTCTTCGTCCAGATTAACTTTCTCGTTTATTTTTCTAATCTGAGCTAAATACCTCTTTACATCTACACTCATCGTCATCAACTCCTTCATCTCCTATTGAAGATTTTCTTAGGTAATTTCATAGGTTTAAAAGTCACAGAAATCGCCTTCTCGTCTTTTTTAGGGCAAACCTCGACACATTTCATGCAACCTGTGCAAAGGGAAGGGAAAGTAGCAACAGGTATCCACTCCTTTGAAGTTGAAGTCTTACCTTCCGGTATTGGGGTATAGCAACGCATAACATGTGGTGCACAAGCCTGTAGACATTTGCCACACTCTAGAGCACCGAGACATGCACCCATGTTAAATTCTATATGTGGAACTTCTTTAACATATGTTTTGATCTCAAAATGTGTAAAACTCATAGTTACCATACCTCCTTTAAGGCTGGAATCTTTTCCCGTTCCAGCATCTTTATTGCCTCAACAGGACAGACTCTCATACATTGAGCACATCCAAAGCAATTTTCCTGCTTTAACATGGCTACTCCATAAGTAGGAGACAGGTTGATAGACTTAAAATGGCATGCCTTGACACATTCACCACATCCATTACATATATCCATATCCAGTTCGGCGACATAATGCCCTTTTTTAAGTATCCCGGTGAGCCCCCAATCCAACCTCCATTGTAGCCATACGCATACAGGATACTCACAACTACATAACTTGGACATATAGGCAGGAGAGCCTACATAGGAAGCGTCGTGACACAATCCCTGCTCAGAGAGTTTTTCTATATGCTCCTTTGCTTCCTCAGTTGAAACCGTCTCGATCTTATGTTCTTTCCAGATCCTTTCCGGATGTTCCTGATACATATTAACATAGGCTGAAATTCCAAGGCAGTAAAGATTTTCAGGTCCTATGTATTTGCCACCCCTTTTATATTTACGGCAGGTGCAGGCGAGCTTCACGAAGGCGCTGCCAGCCTGCGCAGATACATCGCACATCTCCTTTGCCTCATCCAGTGTCACGGTCTGCGCAGAGTGGTATCTGGAGAAACCTTCCTCCCAATCAATGTCCGCAATCTTTTCCAGCCTTGGGCTTAATCGAGTTTTCAGGACATCTAACTCTCCTGAGATTGGACCCCAGAGCCTCGCTTGGACAGCTCGATAGTTCGAATTCCACTCTTTGAGCCAGTCTTCCATTTCATCAAATTTTCTGACATAATTTTCTACAGCCAAAAACCATTTTTTGCCTTTGCCATGTTGTGTACACCATTCACACATATCCTTCCTCCTCGATTACCAAAATTTTCAGTTTGCTTGCGATACTGCTCAGCTACCCAATAATTATTATTCTAATTAATTTTTTCTCGCAATATCAACCATGTTTTTTGATTTTTGGCATTCACTTACGACTGTAATGAGATCGTAAGCGAATGCCATATTTTATTATTAAAATTTGCTTGGTTTATCCTCAAAAGGCGCTTTTTCGGCTTTGGATACACGACACAGCATACCTCTGAAGGCGACTGACCCGCATATTGGATCGTAAGGACCCATAACATCTGTTACATTATTAATATTTGACTCAAAGCAGCCCTTCTCTGGCTCAGGCCTCTCAGGATAGTAATACATGTGGTCACAATGGACTAAGCGCGGATCGTGCATAGGCTCAAATTTTGCCTTCATTCTGCAAGAGCCAAACCTGGTCTCTATCTTTACCCAGTCCTCTTCTTCTATGCCATATTTCTTAGCTGTATCTGGGTGAATCTGAACGATGGGATATGGGTTCATCTTACGGAGCTCTGGAATCTGAAGGCAGTCCGAATGACTGCGATACTTGTTTCTTGACCCTGAAATGAGCCAGAGCGGGTATTCCTTGGCAGTTTCAGGTGTGACCTCTTCATCTTCCCTTGTCGGTCTGTACACGGGTAACGGGTCATAACCAAATTTCTTAAAGGTTTCAGAGTAATATTCAAGTTTTCCTGAAGGGGTCCTGAAGCCCATCTGAAGGTTCTCATACCGCTTGTATGGCTCTAAATCCCAGTATACAATCTTTTTCTTTTCAAACTCCTCCCAGGTCATACCGATAGGCCTGAGAACATCTTCATTGTATTCCCTCACGCTGTTCCACAGCATTTTAATACCCATCCTCTTGGCAATATCAATAACGATCTGTCGATCATCTCTGCACTCCCCAGGAGGCTCCACCGCCTTCTGATGGCAATACATGAAGTTAATGTAGGTGTTCTCAACCACCTCCTCCCTTTCAGGCCACCAGGCTGCCGGTAGAACAATATCAGCCAGTGCCGCTGTTGGGGTCATAAAGGTTTCGACGATGCAGTAGAAGTCAAGCGACTTGAGTGCTTGAAGTGTATGCCTGGAGTTCGGCTCAGCCTGAAGTATCTGTGAGCCAGCAGCAAACATCGCCCTTACCTTGTAGGGCCTGTTAGTGAGCATGGCTCTGAGACCAATGGGTGGGTGAGCTTCTGGCCAGGGTGCCTTCGGTCCGCAAAATAGAGGAAATTCATCAGCGCCCAGCCTCGCCAACTCCAGAGCTGCTGGTGGTCTGAACCCCTGGCTTCCTAAAAATTCAGGTAATGTAAAGAAACCTTTAGGACGACGCCTGAAGACATTTCCGCCTTTCACATCAATATTGCCTGTCAAGGAAATGAGGAAACACACGGCACGTGCACTCTGGACTGAATTTATGTTCTGGTCTAAACCTATCCGGTAATGCAGAGAAGCGGGCTTAATAGTCGCATACATCATGGCTGCCTCATGAATCTTGCTGGCAGGAACGGTGGTAATCTTTTCAACTTTATCCAGAGGATAATCCTTGACATGTTCCCTGAGCGATTCGAACCCTATTGTCCACTTATTAACGAATTCTTTGTCGTAGAGCCCTTCCTGTATCAACACATTTATCATGGCCAGAGCCAGAGCGCAGTCAGTCCCCGGTTTAATCCTCAGCCAAAGATCGGCATTTTTAGCCGAATCAGTATACCTCGGATCTACACACAAGACCTTTGCCCCCCTCTTTTTTGCCTTTTCGAAATCATGCCACTTGGATGGGTGTGCTTGGGAAGGATTTGCACCCCAGATAACTATTAACTCAGAATTAAGCCAGTCTGGACCACAGTCATCAGTAAGTATCTCACCATGGGTAAAATGCTGGGCGATTAACCCAGGCCTCCTACATGAATGAGCGATGCTAAGTACATTCGGGGTACCCAGCATATAGGCAAAAAGGGCTGTCGGCAAGATATTTACCCTTTTGTGTCTGGAGCCTCTCGAAATAGCGATTGCAAGGGGACCGTATTTTTCTTTGGCCTTTGTCATATTAGTTGCTATCTCATCTATGGCTTTGTCCCAGGAGATTCGCTCCCACTTACCAGAACCCCTTTCACCTTTCCGTTTCAGAGGATACAATAAACGATCAGGATGGTATAGATAATCCAATGACCGTAAGCCCTTAGGGCATGGGTGATTGGGGTGATTTGCAGCAGGTCTCAGTTTAACAATTTTTTCGTTTTCAACTGTTAACTCAAACCCACAAAATTCGTGACAGATTGTACAAGTTCCTTGAAAGACTTTCGCCATAATCTAACCCCCTTTTTTATTTATTTTGCCTTTCACAAAAAGCTCAACCTATACTAACTTGCTTTAAAACTTCACCTCCTCTCCGTCTATTCCTCATTTCAAGATCCCGAATTAGTAAATCTTATTCCAGAAATTCTTGAGTTACAACTTTAATGTAAGCAAACAACATGCCAACATTTCACATATGCATAACTGACTGGGATTATTGATTTAATCCGAAAATTCAATTAAATATGATAAGAAAATATCTCATATTTGCAAGGAATGAATTTCATTTATGAAGAATTTTAACTCATTTTTGTAATAATAAGCGACTCACAGATATAATGTAAAAGAGACTTCAAATACAGAATGCAGGATTGATCTTATATGTGTGACTACTATTTGTTCCCAGATTCAGATAAATAAAAT
>JBFLZU010000125.1 GCA_040756155.1 Nitrospirota bacterium
ACCAAAAATGGGACGGTTCTATTTTCTCCTCGGCTATTCCCCTTTGTTAGAATGTGATATACATATTCCTTTGGTGCTATGCTTGCTGTCCTCGGCATATGATAAATCTATCATCTTTTAGGACGTTAGATAGTTATTATATCTAATGTCCTTTATCTTCACTGTCACTGTCAAGAAAATAGAACCGTCCCATTTTTGAGTCTAAACTGGCATACCTATTGCATTCTCTATTATATATAGTATAGAAAATGACTTATAAGATACTGGTTGTCGAGGATGATAAAAATATGTCTACCATAATTTCCTCTATCCTTAAAAAAGAAGGCTACAGAATAGATAGGGTATCCGAAGGGAAACAGGCAATAGAAAAGATTAAAACAAAAGATTACGACTTAATAACCCTGGATTATAAACTGCCCGATATAAACGGCATAAAGGTTCTTGAAGAGGTTCGTCGGATAAAACCCTTTCTCAAAGTAATAATGATCTCTGCCTATGGTAGCCCTCCTGTGAAATCAATAGCAAAAAAGTTAAAGGTCTATAGATTCATGGATAAGCCTTTTGATTTAAATAGATTTGTGCAGATTGTAAGGGGTGCCCTGGCAAAGAAAAGTCAGGGAGACGAAAGGAGGTGAACAAAGATGGCAGTAGAAAAAGCAATAGCATCTTCCAGCTTGGTAGAAGTGGTTGACAGAATTCTGGACAAGGGTGTTGTGATTGATGCCTGGGTCAGAGTCTCATTAGTGGGTATTGAACTGCTCGCAGTTGAGGCCAGAGTGGTAGCGGCATCAGTCGAGACCTACCTGAAGTATGCTGAAGCGATTGGTCTGACCGCCACAGCAGCCTAAGGATTAGGCCTGCCCCCTTAGAAATATAATTTCTAAACGGGGTTAAAAAAGGATTCTTGCCGAGTCATCCTTAGAACCATAGAATTCCGTGTCTCCGTGGTTCCGTGGTTGCAATAGCATGATTCGCCAAGAAATTCCTTCATTCGGCAAGATCATGACACCGTCTTTTTCCTGAAGAGATGAGGGGCAAGATGTCACAAGTTTTAGATTTAAAGAATGTCGTTGAAGATATTGTTACCTCCTACGAGGCTAGGGTTAAAAACATCGGAGCTATTTTTGACGCCACCCCCTTAATTCTTGGTGAATTCCAAGAATCCCTCTTCAATACAAGACAAGAAAGAGAAAAAATCAATACCCAGTTACGAGATATTCTTGCCAAAAATGAGTCTCTACGGAGAAAGGACTTTGACCATATGATGCAGGGTATTCTTTCAACTCAAGATGCGAGAGAAAAGGAGGTAAGGAATTTGCTGAACAGTTACCTCAATGAACAAAAAGAGATGACGCAGGTTTTAAGAGAGAGATTAGGGAGGTTCAAAGATTCCCTTGCCAGAGGTGAAAATCAAAGGATCAAAGAATTCCAAGAGATGATTAAAGATATCGTTGCTAAACAGGACAAGAGAAAAGAAGAAGTAACCTCAAAGCTAAAAGAGTTTCAGGAAAAACAGCAAGTGTTGACATCAAGACTTAGAGAACTCTTATCTAAAGGCAGGGAACTTCGGATAAAAGACTTCAAATCAATGCTTAAAGAATTTAAAGCTCAACATAAGGAAAGATTGGCTCATCAAGAGGAAAGGAAAAAAGAAGTTCGTCATCTGCTCGGTGAATTCAAAAAGAAAAGGAGGGATTAAAATGGCAATAGCGGATGATATGAAGAAAATTACAGAGAATATCATCGCTTCCTATGATGTAAGGGTAAAGGCGCTAGATGCTTTGGTGCACGATACCAGAAAAACCCTAAAAGGGTTTGCTTCGGATAGGAAGAAAATGAGCAAAGAACAGGCGTCGCGTTTAGCTGATTTTGTAGCAGACTTGACTAAGAATGTTGGGAATACGATGAAAGGTATCCAGAGGGCGCACAAAGAAATGGCTGACAATCTTAAGGAAAGCCTTGAGAAAGGTGAAACTGATAGGCTAAAGGGTTTCAAGAATATGATGGGAGATATCCGAAGAGATATTAAGGACATCGAGACTTATGTTGCGAACAAACTCAAGGAATTTTCTGATGCCCACGCTGATATGAGCGAAGAACTTAAGAAGGATCTGGCTAAATATGTAGCAGGTATTGTCAGTGAGACCAAGAAACTCTTAGGCGAATATAGCTCGGATATGAAAAAGGCGGCTAATGCATGGCAGGGTATGTCTAAAACGATGGCAAGAGCAAGGAAGGGCAGGGCTGTAGTGCCAAAGGTAGAGGCAGAGGTAAGGGTAAGACCTGTAAAAGAGGCAATTGAAGAGGAAGTACCTCCTGAGATAGAATTGGAAGAGAGGGTTTTGGAATTTATTAACAGACACCCGGAGGGGATGAAAGTTGGTGATATGGAAGGGCCCCTTGGAGTCGCCCGAACAAGATTGGGTATAGTAGCCAAGAAACTATTAGACGAAGGTAAGGTCAGGAAAGAGGAGAATCTGTATTTCCCACTAAAGAAAGGAAAATAGAGGTGCTATTCCTTCGACTTATGTCATTCTGACCCTGAACAAAGTGAAGGGGAAGCCGAAGAATCTCTCTATGCCTTCGGGCTGAGGCCTTCAAGGCTGAAGGCAGGTCTGAGCGCAGCGGAGAATATGAGAGGAAGTTGAGAAAATGAGTATCGTAATTTGTGCCTTCTGTAGAGGCAAAGGCAAAGATCCCTTCAATCTACTCTCTGAACTTGCTACCTGTCAGGTTTGTGGGGGTACAGGTGAGGTTGAAGTAAGCGAACCAGCAATAAAATGTGCCTATTGCTTAGGAACAGGCGTCCATCCTTATGGTGTGCGAATCACATGCACAGTTTGTAATGGTAAGGGAATGGTCATGGTCAGAGGAGAAACTGAGGTATGCGGGGATTGTAAAGGAAGCGGGCGTGCTTTTGAAAGCAAGCTTCCTTGCCTTATCTGTAAAGGTAAAGGGGTAATCGAGATGGTTTTAAACAGTTAGAGGAGGTGAAAAAGAAATGATTGATGAGATGACTACAGTTTTAGAACCGAGTCCTCTGCCCGATTTTGTGGAGACGAAATATATAAAGGATATTACCAATAGAGCCCTTTCCTATATTAAAGCAGGATTCCCCGTCCATTTCAGAGGAGTCTCGGGTACTGGCAAGACTACTCTGGCTATGCATGTTGCGAGTAAAATAGGACGTCCGGTGGTGATGATTCATGGAGACGAAGAATTCACGACCTCTGATTTGGTCGGTGGTGAATATGGCTACAGGTTTAAAAAGGTGGTTGACCGCTTTGTGTCACGAGTGCTAAAGTTAGAAGAGGATATGATAAAACGATGGGTTGATAACCGCTTGACCGTTGCCTGCAAATATGGTTTTAGCCTAATTTATGATGAGTTTACCCGTTCGAGACCTGAGGCAAACAATATTTTGCTTTCTATCCTGAGCGAAAAGATGATGGACTTGCCTGTAGGGAGAGGAGAGGAACCATATTTAAGGGTTGACCCAAATTTCACTGCTATTTTCACGAGTAACCCTGAGGAATATGCCGGTGTCCATAGAAGTCAGGATGCACTTCGTGACAGGATGATAACAATGGACTTAGACCATTTTGACTATGAGACAGAGGTTGCAATAACAAAGGCAAAATCCAAACTGCCACAGAAAGACGCTGGGAAGATAGTCAATATTGTAAGGGGCGTGAGAGAATCCGGGAAGTGCGAATTTGCTCCTACAATTCGCGGTTGCATAATGATTGCAAAGACACTTAAGGTTCAAGGTATTACTCCTGCAAGTACCAATGGTGCCTTTATGCAGATATGTCAGGATATCTTGGCCTCTGAGACAAGCAGGGTTGGCTCTAAGACAAATCAAGCCAGGGTGAAGGAGATTGTTAAGGAATTGGTGGAAAAACATAGTTAGTCATTGAAGGAGGATTAGGCGATGACTCTTATGAGGGCATTTTCAAAGGTGGATAAAGATGGGAAAATAAAGCTTCCCGGCAATATTCGACGAGCAGCAGACCTTAAAGAAGGTCAACTTGTTGAGTTCAAGATTGTTGGGGCAAGTGCTAAAAAAAGTATTCTTATTACAGCAAGGAAGGCTGCAAGATAAAATATTAAGTTACCATCCCGAAAAGGCCTTTATTTTGTCATTGCGAGGGACGAAATCCCCTTTATTAGAATATTAGGTATTATAGATCAGGAGGAATTAAAGATGCCAAGAGGCGTAAGTGATATCAGTGGTCTTCGGAATATCAAGAGTATGCATAGCGGGGGCAAGCGTTCTATCCCCAGGGTAGCAAGTTCTGCATATTTAGATTTATATATGCTCCAAAAAGAGAAGGAGCGATTAGAGAAAGAAGATGCTATACTGGAGAAGCGTAAGGCAGCAATCCAAAAAAGGTTAGAGGATATAAAAAAAGAGATAGAGATATTAAAGGCTTTAGAGGAGAAGGGGCGGCAAGCTGACCGTGAAGAGGTTACGGAGGAAGCCTCTCAAGAAAAGAAATGGAAGAAGATGTCATTGAGTTACTGAAGAGGTGAAAGATGGCTGGAAAAAAGAAAAAGGAAGAAGAGGGCTTAGATATTGATTTTGGCATAGGAAAACTCAGTCTCGGAGGATTATTTAAAGGGATTGAGAAATTATTAGACCTTGCGGCTGAATTGAAAGAAGCAGGTGGCGAAATCAAGAAAGAAGGGGAGATTGACCTAAGCCATCTGAAGGAAGGCATGAAAGGGGTATATGGGTTTTCTATCAAGACTGCTGTTGGTGGAGAGCCAGTTGTTGAGACATTCGGTAATATCAAAAAGACCCCCGAAGGACCTGTCGTGGTAGAAGAAAGAGAACCCTTAACAGATGTGTTTGATGAGAGAGATGAAGTAGTAGTTATAGCTGAGATTCCTGGGGTTTATGAGGATGGCATATCAGTAGATTTGAAAGAGGATATATTAGAAATTTCAGCATCCGGCAAGAACAGGCAGTATCGCAAAGAGGTCCTTCTACCCGTACAGGTCAAGAAAGAAACACTTTCTTATACTTACAAGAATGGCATCTTAGAAGTTAGAATTAAAAAGTGACAATCCTTCATACAAAAAACTTTTAAAGGTAGGTCATTGTAATGAAATTTAAAAAAGCAATCGCCACCTTCACTTTTGGTTTTTTTATCGGCAGTCTCGGGACTTATGCGCTTACTGAAAAGAATTTGGATGCCATGAGGACGGATATGAAAAAGCTTAATGGAGAAATCTCCAGAATAAAAGAGATCATAGAGCCTTTCGAGCAAGTAAAGAAATTTACCGTCAAGGTAACAGGTTACTCCAATGACAGTGGATCGATCAATGTCCCTGAATGGCAGGACGGCTTGACTGCCACAGGCACAATTGCCTCTAAGGGCACTATAGCGGCAGACTGGGATATATTTAAGCAGAGGACAAATCTCTATGTCCCTGACTATGGCATCGGAACTGTTGTGGACCGGGGCAGTAAGGTCAAAGGACACCATATTGACATATTTTTTGATTCAAGAGAAGAAGCCCTCAAATGGGGCGTCAGAAAGATGGAGATTCTGATGGCGGAACGTTAAATGGCATTAACTGGACTCTTAGAACCCTCATTAAAGCTAATTCTATTTGGCGGAAAAGGAGGCGTGGGAAAGACTACCTATGCTTCGAGTGTCGGGCTATATTTAGCAGAGAAGAATAAAAATACCCTCCTTATTTCTACTGACCCAGCACATTCTTTATCTGACAGCATAGAGGAAGAAATAGGAAATGAGATAAAGCAAATAAAAGATGTAGATAAATTAAGTGCTATAGAGATAGATGCAGAGAAGGCTCTTTCTAAATTTAAGTCGCAATATAGCGATGAGATAAAGAAACTTCTTGATACCAGCACTTATCTTGATAGGACAGAGATAGAAGAGGTTTTTTCTTTACCTATTCCAGGGATAGATGAGGTAATGGGTTTTAAAACGATTGTGGACTTAATCGAGGAAGCAAGATTTGACAAATATATTATAGATACCGCTCCTACAGGCCATGCCTTAAGACTTTTAACTATACCAGAACTGCTGGATGACTGGATTAAGGTTATGGCAAAGATAAGGTGGAGGTACAGGTATATTAAAGAGAGATTTGCTCGAAGATATATTCCAGATGAGGTGGATGATTTTCTCTTTGATCTGAAAAAGACGGTTAAAAAGATAGAAGGACTATTGAGAGATGAAGAAAGGTGTGAATTTATCGTTATTACAATCCCTGAGGATATGGCTATTAAGGAGACAGAGCGGATGATAAAAAGTCTGACTCAATACAAGATGAAGGTAAAGCAGTTGATTATTAATAATGTTGTGGAATCAACCAATTGCAATTTTTGTAAGGAAAGAAGAAAGACGCAAGAGAGGTATATCAAGGAGATAAGAAGTAAATTCACCGATTTAAAGACGACAATTATACCTTTACAGCCCAGCGAAATAAAAGGGATAGATGCCTTAAATAATTTTAAAGAGCTGTTATTTTAGTGAATGGGTGAATGGGTATTATGAAAACACATAAAGATTTAGACATTATAAATTCGAAATCCGAAGCCCGAAGCACGAAACAAATTCGAATGACCGAAATGGGAAATTCAAAACAGTATGACCTGGAAGATCGCACCCTCCAATTTGCAACAAATGTTAGAACCTTTGTAAGGAAACTGCCAAAGACAATAGCAAACATTGAAGATGGGAGACAGGTTATCAAGGCCTCGGGATCAGTAGGCGCGAACTATATTGAAGCTAATGAATCATTAAGCAAAAAGGACTTTGTCATGAGAATCAAAATCTGCCGCAAGGAAGCGAAAGAGAGCCGATACTGGTTAAATTTGATAGATACGAATGGCAATACTGGTTATGAAACAGAAAGAAAGGATTTAGTACAAGAAGCCTCTGAACTTATGAATATTTTTGGATCAATTCTGCGCAGTATGAAATAATGTTTTGGAAATTTGGATTTAGAATTTTGGATTTGTTTCGAATTTCGTACTTCGAATTTCGGATTTTATGCTTTATTGGCAAGGTGGGATTAAGAAATGACGAAAGATGACGCAACCCTAACTCTGAAAGTAAAAGAAGCCTTACCTAAGGATGTTGGCAGGGCGATAGCCAGAATAGACCCCGAAGATATGAAAAAAATAGGGGTTGAAGTAGGCGAGATTATCGAGATTAGTGGTAAAAGGCAAACTCCAGTCAAGGTAATGCCATGCTATGCCGAAGAAAGGAGCAAAGGGATTATTCAGATAGATGGGATAACAAGGGAAAATGCGCAGGTCGGGATAGATGAAAAGGTAAGGATTCAAAAGGTAAAAGCAAGACCAGCAGGTAAGATCACACTAACACCCTTGAGTGTATCAGGTCTCCTGAAAAAGGATAAAGATATTAAGTACATCGGCTCTCTTATCGAAGGTCTTCCTTTGACCACAGGAGACAGGGTCAGAGCCAGTCTTTTTGGTTCAAGACCCTGTGATTTTAAGGTAATAGACACAATTCCCGATGGAATCGTATTAATCGAGCCCTCTACCCTTATCAGGATGGAGACAAAGGGAACACAGGAGATAAAAGGCACATGGGTTTCCTATGAGGATATAGGTGGACTCCAGAGTCAGATACAGAGGATCAGGGAGATGATAGAATTGCCCCTTAAATATCCTGAAGTTTTTGAAAGGTTGGGTATTGATGCACCGAAGGGGGTATTTTTGTATGGACCTCCTGGTTGCGGGAAGACCTTGATTGCCCGTGCTGTTGCTAATGAAACAGAGGCATATTTCACCCACATAAGTGGTCCCGAGATAATGGGGAAGTTCTATGGAGAGTCTGAAGCCCGTTTGAGGAGCGTATTTGAAGATGCCAAGAGACATGCCCCTGCAATAATCTTTATAGATGAAATAGATGCGATTGCACCTAAACGAGAGGAGATGGGTGGGGAAAAACAGGTTGAGCGGAGGGTAGTGGCTCAACTCTTAGCCCTCATGGATGGATTAGAATCGAGGGGTGAGGTTATCGTTATAGGTGCAACTAATATCCCTAATGTCATAGACCCTGCATTGAGGCGACCAGGAAGATTTGACAGAGAGATATCCATACCTATCCCAGATAGAAACGGCCGATTAGAGATACTCCATATTCATACAAGAGGGATGCCACTGTCAGAAGATGCTCACCCCGTTAGAAGTGGGATTTCTAACGGGGTAAACCTTGAAAAATTAGCAGATATCACACATGGATTTGTAGGCGCTGACCTTGAGGCATTAGTTAGAGAGGCGGCCATGTCGGCATTAAGAAAGATTTTACCTGAGATCGATTTTGAACTGGCGGATATTCCTTATGAAACCCTCATGGGACTTCAAGTAACTATGGATAATTTCTTAGAGGCAATGAAAGAGGTTGAACCCTCTGCTATACGAGAGTTTTTTGTAGAGGTACCCGATGTCAAGTGGGATGATGTAGGTGGTTTAGATGATATAAAAGAGGAATTAAAAGAGGCGATTGAATGGCCCTTGAAACATTCTGATATTTTTAAAAAGGCAAATACCAATCCACCCAAAGGAATTCTTCTATATGGGGCGCCTGGCACAGGTAAGACTTTATTAGCAAAGGCAGTTGCCAATGAAAGCGGGGTCAATTTTATCTCGGTAAAAGGGCCGAGTTTGATATCGAAGTATGTCGGGGAAAGCGAACGGGGGATCCGAGAGGTCTTTAAAAAGGCAAAGCAGGCATCACCCACAATCCTATTCTTTGATGAGATAGACAGCCTTGTTCCCAAAAGGGATTCAGGAGGCTCTGATTCACAGGTGACAGAACGAGTTATAAGCCAGTTTCTTGCAGAGATGGATGGTATAGAGGAATTAAAAGGGGTAGTAGTTTTAGCCGCAACCAACAGGATAGATTTGATAGACCCTGCGCTTTTGAGGAGCGGTAGGTTTGACCTTTTGCTCGAGTTACCTATCCCTGATGAGAAAACCAGGCTCAAGATTTTTGAGATCCATACAAAGGATAAACCATTGGATAAAGATGTTGATTTAAGGGAATTAGCGAGACGCACCGAAAATAAAGTTGGTTCGGATATTGCGTTTATCTGCCGTAAAGCATCCATGCTGGCGATAAGGGAGTATGTAAGTCAGAAGTCAGAAGTCAGAAGTCAGAAGTCAGAACTTAAGATTTTAATGCGGCATTTTGAAGAAGCCATGAAGCTGGTAGAGGTAAACCCCGTTAGAAATAGCGGGGCTTTCTAACGGGGTAAATAATGGTTAATCAAAGTATAGGAAACATTGAAAGGGCTAAGAAAGACCTGGAGGAAATATTAGATGCTATTCCAATTGCATTATTCACACATGATAAGGAATTCAGGATAATGAGAGCAAACAGTGCATATGCAGAGCTCGCGGGCATGTCTTTTAAGGATATGTTAGGTAAACCCTATTATGAAGTCTTTCCGCGGAAGGAAAAACCATTCAAGAAATGCATTGAGATATTAGAATTGCAACAGCAGAAAGAAGAGGTATTCCTACCTGAAATAAAAAAAATATACAGGATGCGATACTATCCTGTAATGGATAAGCAAAAGAAATACCGTTTTTCAATCCACATCCTCGAAGATGTAACAGAAGCAAAGCAGTCAGAGGAAAAGATAAAGGCTGAGGCTGAGATAAACAGGGCGCTCCTTGAAGTGGCAGAGGTCTTAAGCAAAACCCTCAATAGAGATGAGATATTTAAAAAGGTGACACAGATAGTCCCTACGGTTATAAAGGCAGATAGGTGTGCAGTTTTTCTCTATGACAAAGAGAACAGGGCATTTGTCTCGGTCCATAGCTATGGGATGCCAAGAGAATTAAAGCCATATTTTGCAAAACTAAAGCTTACTACGGAAATACCTATGGTTGATAAAATAATAAAGGGAGAAACTGTAATTATTAAAGATGTCCATGAAAGCCAATTATTTCCTAAGGAGATAGCCGAGACATTCGGGCTTCGGTCTGTTATGATTGTGCCGATAACAGTCAGGCGGGAAGTTATTGGGATATTATGGATAGACAGGATAGAGATAAAGATTCCCTTCAGTGATAAAGACCAATCCATTGTCCTCGGCATCTCCTACCAGATAGCAACATCACTTCAGAATGCTATGCTCTTCATGGAGACAATGGAGAAGACAATGGAACTCTCCCATAGGATAGAGACCATCCAAATTATGCATGAGATAGATAAGAGCATCCTTTCGACTCTGGAGCCACAGGAGATTCTGGAGACTGCTACTGTAATGATTTCGAAGGTTATACCCTGCGACAGGATAACTGTTTACCTTGTAGAAAAGGAAAGGTTAGGGTTTATCTATGCGGCTGGTTTTGGGCTAACCTTTGTTACAAAAGGGGCATTTGTGCCATTTGGAGATACCAGTGCAACAGAGATTATAAAAACGGGGAGACCACTGTATGTTGCCAACCTTATGGAGATTAAGGAACTCCTTCCTATGGATAAGAGGCTTATTGAGGGCGGATTTCTATCGCATATAAGAGTCCCACTAATTGTAAAGAATGAGGTCATAGGCGTATTAAACGTTGGTTCAAAAAAAACATCTGCCTTTACTCATGAAGATCTTTTAACCTTGGAGAAGTTGGCTTCCCAGATATCTGTGGCATTAGAGAATGCAAGGCTCATATCAGACCTTAAGGAACTCTGCTTAGGGACTATAAAGAGCCTCTCATCTGCGATAGATGCAAAGAGCCCCTGGACAAAGGGACATTCAGACAAGGTCGCAGAGTATGCCGTACAGATAGGGAAAGAGATAGGCTTATCTAATCAAGAACTTGAGAATTTAATGGTAGCAGGTCTTCTCCATGATATAGGTAAGATTGGCACATACGATATTATCCTCGATAAACCCGGAAAACTGACCGACGATGAATACGAGATTGTCAAGAAACATCCTATAAGAGGTTCAGAACTGCTTTTACCTATAAAGCAGTTGGGTCATATAATACCATGGATAAAGGGTCACCATGAAAGGTTTAACGGCACAGGTTATCCAGATGGTCTTAAGGGAGATGTGATACCACTACAGGCGAAGATACTATCGGTTGCAGATGCATTCGATTCTATGACCTCAGATAGACCCTACCGTAAGACTCCAGGAAAAGAATCAGCAATAGAGGAGTTAAAAAGGTACGCAGGCACACAGTTTGACCCGAAAGTAGTAGAGGCGTTTTTGAAGATATTAATTTTTGAGGATATTAAAAACGAAAAGGATTAGACTGATATGGAGGCTAATTTGGAAGGTAAATATATTTACGGCATTGTAGAGGCTTCAAAAGAGAAATTGTTTAATTCTGGTGTGGGGGTGTACACGATCCCTCATCAGGATATTTCTGCAGTTGTAAGCGATTCACCATTTGTAGATTATACCGCTCTTCCTAAGGATCAAGTTGCCAGATACCTTCTCAGTCATCAGCAAGTAATCGAGAGGGTTATGGATTTCTATACTATCATTCCTATGAGACTTGGCACCTATGCCTTTAATATAGAAGAAGTTAAGGAGATTTTATCGAAGGGATACGCAATATTTAAGGATGTATTCAGAAATATCGATAACAAGATTGAGATTGATGTGGTGGCAACATGGAATGACCTGAATTCAGTAATCAAAGAGATTGGCGAAGAAGAGGAGATTAAAGAGATTAGGGAAGAATTAATGTCAAAACCAGAAGGTTTATCCATCGAAGATAAAATGAGGATTGGCAGACGAGTTAAAGAGGTTTTAGATAAAAAAAGAGAGAAAATCGCTTTTGAGATGGAGGGAGCATTAAAAGATGTCAGCATAGACTTTAGAAAGCACGATCTTATGGATGATCGAATGATTCTTAATACTGCTTTTCTTATAGATAAAGACAAAAAGACTGAATTCGAGAGAAGGTTGGATGAGCTAAATGAATTGTACAATGGAAAAATAGATTTTAGATGTGTTGGCCCATTACCTACATATAGTTTTTACACTGCTGAGATTAAAAAGATCCGTTTTGATGAAATAGATTGGGCAAGAAAAAGATTGTGTTTGAATGATGTTATTACCAAAGACAAGATAGAAAAAGCATACAGAAATCAGGCTTTAATGTGCCACCCCGATAGAAATCCAGATTTATTGGGTTCGGATAAAGAATTTAATGAAGTAAATAAAGCGTATAAGTTGCTTTTAGAATATTGTCTATTTACCGAACAGACAGGCGAGGTAGAGAAATACTCCTTTAAAGAAGAAGACGTTGATAAGAATGCAATTGTTGTAGTAAAAATGAGAGAATGATGGAAAAAGAAGGTAAACCCCACACCTTTTTCAAAAAGAGATGCGAGGATGCGTGAGGGGCATATGAAACAATTAGGTAAAACATCCCAAGAATTAGAGCAATGTCTTAAGGAGAGTTTAAAAGGTGTGGGGTAAATATATCTATTGTATTATCGGCACAAAACAGGAGAGAAATTTCGGTCCCATCGGTATTGGAAGTAGAGGAGACGAGGTCACCACCATTGGCTATAGTGATTTAAGTATGGTCGTTAGCAATTCCCCTATGACCAGGTATGTGGTGAACAGAGAAAATATGCTGGCACACGAAAGGGTCATAGAAGATGTCATGAAGGAATTTACAGTTCTTCCGGTCAGATTCTGCACCATTGCTTCAAGCGCCGATGAGATACGAAATCTTTTGGATAGAAGACACAGAGAATTTAAGAATCTATTAAGAGATATGGACCACAAGGTAGAATTAGGTGTTAAAGGAATATGGAAAAATATGGATGTGATTTTTAAAGAGATTGTAGAAGAGAATAAAGAGATTAAGAAGGCAAAAGAAAGAACCACGGAGACACGGAACGTACCGTGGAGGCACGGAGAGATATTCCGTGATTCCGTGGTTGCAAAGATTGAAGTTGGTAAGATGGTTGAGCAAGCTCTGGTAAAGAAAAAGGAGAAGGAGACAGAAAGATTTGTAGATGTTCTAAGAAAGACATCTGTTGACTACAGGCTCAACAAGACTATCACTAATGATATGTTTATGAATGCTGCCTTTTTGGTAGATAAAGGAAGGGAAAAGGAATTCGATAATATCATGGATGATTTAAGTGAAAAATATAAAGAGAGGACAAAGTTTATGTATGCAGGTCCCATGGCTCCTTACAACTTTGTCAACATTGTAATTTATCCAGAGGAGTGGGAGAGACAACAAAAGTCCTAAGTTATAAGTTATAAGTTTTAAGTTTGGGGAACTAAATATGCAAGATTTCCGAAAGTTGAATATTTATAAAAGAGCAATTGAATATTGCACAAAAATTTACAAATTTTCTACTAAATTACCTTCGAACGAAAAATATGGATTAATACCTCAGATAAGGAGAGCAGCAATCTCTATACCCTTGAATATATCTGAAGGGTCCGGTTGCAACACCGGTAAAGAATTTTCCCAATTTATTAGTTATGCGTATCGTTCTGTTAATGAGGTACTTACTTGTTTAGAACTCAGCATTGAGTTAAAGATTATAAAGGATAGAATAGAAATCGAAGATTTAACAAATGAAGGTATTGAGTTGAGTAAGATGATATACAGCTTTTCCAAGAAGCTTAAAACTTAAAACTAAAGACTTAAAACTATGCAAGGGGAGGGGAAATACATATATTGCATAATAGACGATGGTAAATTACAAACATTTGGTTCGATAGGAATTGGTGACAGGGAAGATGAATTATATACCATATGTTTTCAGGATATAGGAGCAGTGGTGAGTGATTCCCCTATAAAAAAATATCCTGTTAATAGGGAGAATTCTCTATCTCATGAAAATGCCATCGAAGAGGTAATGAAACACCATACAGTATTACCGGTCAGATTTTGTACCATCGCTGAAGACGAAGTAAAGGCAAAAAGGATATTAGAAAAGGAATATGATAAATTTAAGAGCCTGTTAAAAGGTATCCATGGTAAAAGGGAACTTGGGCTCAAGGCTGTATTTAAAGAAGAGGTGATATATAACTATATTCTTGATAAATATGAAGATGTCAGGACGCTTAAAGAGAAAATAACCTCAAAACCACCAGAGGCAACATATTATCTAAGGATAGAGATAGGCAGAATGATCGAGTCAGCCTTAGAGAAAGAAAAGGAAAGATATAAGGAAGAAATTCTAAGAGTGTTGGAGCCTCTCGCAGAAGAGACTGTAATAAACAAGACTATAGGAGAGAGGATGATTATCAATGCTGCTTTTCTGGTGAAAGAATCCAGTGAAAGGGAATTTGATGCAAAGGTAAATGAGTTAAATGATAGATACTCTAAACAGATAAAGTTTAAATATGTAGGTAATCTGCCACCATTTAACTTTGTTAATTTAATAATAAATGTAGGAGAATATTGATGTTTTTAATCGATGACATCTTACTTGCACCTTTAAAAGGCATAATCTGGCTTGGCAAGAAGATTAACGAAATAGCAGAAAGGGAAGTATCTGACGAAGAAAACATAAAAGAAAAACTTATGGAATTGCGGTTAAGATTTGAATTAGATGAGATCAGTGAAGAAGAATATACAAAGCAGGAAGGGGAACTAATGGCACGTTTAGAGGCTATTAGAAGTGCAACCACGGAGGGCACGGAATGACAACCACGGAGGGCGCGGAATTTCCGTGATTTCGTGGTTGCAGGGAGGTGTAATAATGGCAAAGGATGTAGGAAGTTTAATTGAAAAAGCGCGTAAAGAATTGAGTAAATTAACCGGCCTTAAGGCCTCCTCTACAATAGGGACAACTAAAGATGAAAAGGGTTGGCATATATCTATTGAGATGGTAGAGAAGCAGTCCATCCCTGACCAGATGGACATACTGGCTACTTATGAGGTTCTTCTTGATGAAGAAGGAAATCTGTTAGGCTTTGAGCGAAAGTCAATGCGAAAGCGTATGGAGACAGAGGTAAAAGCCTAACAAAATAATAAAAATTCTAAACTCTAAGCACGAAATACTAAACAATATCAAATGATAGAGATTCAAAATTTTGAACATTAGAATTTTGAATTTGTTTAGGATTTAGATATTAGAATTTAGAGTTTGCTATAAATCATATGGAAGGTCTATATCTTTATTGTATAAGAAAAAGAACCGATGCCCCTTCTTTCTCTACAAAGGGTATTGACGAACAGAGAGAGGTTTTTGTCATGCCTTTTCGCGAATTGGAGGCGGTAGTCAGTGAGGTTTCCTTAGAGGAATTCGCAACTGAAGAAATTCAAAAAAAGGCACAAGAAGATTTAAACTGGATTAAAGAAAAGGCTGTTGCTCATGAAGAAGTTATAGAAGAAGCAATGAAAAAGAATAATAAGATTTTAAGCGTGATACCGATGAGGTTCGGTACCATTTTAAAAGATAAGATTAGATTAGAAGATACTCTAAATAAAGATTACTCCAAAATCAGAGAAGTCTTAAATAGAATTCGAGGCAAACAGGAGTGGAGTCTAAAAGTATATCTAAAGGACAGAAAAAAATTTGAGCAGACGGTAAAAGAGAAAAATGAAGCAATAAAAGAGAAGGAGAAGGAGATAGCGGTTTTAGATGAGGGTGTGGCTTTTTTTATGGAAGAAGAACTAAAAGAGGTTATTTCCAGAGAGGTGGACAAAGAATTAAACAATATTGTAGAGATTTTATTTGAGAACTTAGGGAAGCAAGCTGTGGTTTCAGTCAAAAGTAAGATTCTGGGAAAAGAGCTAACAGGCAGGCGTGAGCCTATGATTTTAAATGCTGCCTATTTAATTTCTGAAGAGAAGATCGAGGATTTTAAGAAAGAGGCTAAAAGGCTAAATCAAGAGATGAAGGAGAGAGGTCTAAACCTCGAATATTCTGGTCCTTGGCCTCCTTATAACTTTGTCTCATAAATGAAACGTTCATGCCGACAAATCGGCACAAAGGAGAATGACAAGCGAAGGGCTCGGAATGACAGTTTAGGAGGATTTTCAGGTGATAAATAGAAGTAACAATGTAACACTGGTAGATGCCCTGGATAGGGTTTTAGAAAAGGGTGCGGTTATCAATGGAGATGTAGCAATAAGGGTCGCGGATGTAGACCTTGTCTATTTAGGTTTAAGACTTATTCTTACATCTATTTCCAAGGCAGAAGAACTATCAGGTAAGAGTTTTAGTAATCCGGATAAAGAACTTACCCCTGAAGATATAGAGTACATAGAAAGATTGCAAAGAGAGATAAAGAAATCTGAAGAAAATATCCCTAAACTCATCAATGCTGATAGCCCGAGGGAAGCAGAGCAAGGTATAGCTAAATTAGTTTTAACCCTCGTTGAATTAATAAGAAAACTTATGGAAAAGGAAGCATTTAGAAGGGTAAAGAGAGGAACACTTTCCCCAGCAGAAATTCAAAAATTAGGATTGAGTCTTAAAGCAGTAAAGAAAAAGATAAAAGAGATTCAGATGGTCTTTGGCATCGAAGATGAAGAATTAAATTTAGATTTAGGTCCTCTGGGGAATTTGATGTGAACCCAATTTGTTTTCGTCATTCCTGCGAAAGCAGGAATCCAGAGAAAAAACAAAGACTGGATTCCGCATCAAGTGCGGAATGACAGAAAGGAAACCCTTTAGCAAAACAGGGAATTATTAAGTTAAAAATCATGTATAAAGAAGAACCCAAAATAAGTTGTCCAACATTCCAAAAGCAAGAGAAGGTAATCAAGGGTATCACAGATAAAATTAATAATGCCAAAGAGGTTCAGGAAAAGGCGGTGTATGCTGAGGAATTACAAAAAGAAGTGGATGTACTTCTTTCTTGTCCTGACTACGATAAAGAAAACTTAGGCTGTGAGAGCTGCCATTTTATCGCAAATTTACGCAAGAAAACGGCAGAGCTGATTATAAAGGCTAAGAGATTAGCATAGGGGAGGAAAATATTATGGCTGAACAACAGATGGCACATGCAATACAGGCGACCAATCTTGCGGATATCTTAGAAAGGGTATTGGATAAGGGAATTGTGATTGCAGGAGATATCCAGATCAGGATTGCCGACATTGAACTTCTAACGATAAAAATAAGATTGTTGATTGCCTCTGTAGATAAAGCGATGGAGATGGGAATAAACTGGTGGCAGACAGACTCTTATCTTTCCACAAAGGCAGCAGAGATAGAAGAAGAAAATAGGACCCTCAAAGAAAGAGTAGATCATCTGGAAAAGAGGATTGGCGTAGAATAGTTTATGAGGACTTTGTTTTATGTCCCCATTATCCATATGGATGTTGACCTTGGATCTCTTGCCGAGGATGTAGCAAAAAGAGGCATCAGGGACTTAGGAGAAGATATCTGGGCAAAACACAAAGAGACAGTATCTGGTTTCTGGGATTCCATAATTGAATATTTCGACAATTTAGAAGTCTCTGGTTTCAAGATATACCAGGATGGAATGATTGCCGATGGAGATATTGGTCAAAAAATAGTTGAGGAAGGGCTGAAGAGTGGCAGTAAAAATTATGAAATTATATCAAAGCTTCTCCAGAGGGGTGCAATTTTAGTAAAAACCGAGGATTTTGCTCTGGTGGTAGAAGAAAGAGACAGGCTTCGCCAGTTAACCACTAAGAAAAATATAGCGAAATTAATTGCCTATCTAAAATACAGGTTGATAAAGAATCAGTTGCTTGAAAAAAGAGACAGATTTATAGCCAACAGAATAAACCAAACTCTAAACAGCGGAGAGACAGGGATTTTATTTATTGGCGCCTATCACAATATAATCCCTATGCTTGATAAGGATATCCATGTAAAAGAAATAAAGGAAATAAAAAAGATAAGAGACTACCATAAGGTACTTCTCCATGTTGGAAAAGACCGAGAAAGATTTGAAGCATTATCTGAATACCTCATTTCTCCAATCCAGTCGTCTCAGGAGGAAATATCTTGTGGGGATTAAGTATATTCTGAGGGTCGAAGTCCTTCTTTATCTTACGCATCAGTTCTAATTCAACATTACCTATCTCCATGCCGATGTATTTTCTTTTCGTGAGTCCTATACCATGTTCACCAGATATGGTTCCTCCGAGTCTTAGAACCTCTTTAAATATTTCTGCAACTGCCATCTGTGCCCTTTCATACTCATCTGTAACCCTTTTGTCTGTCATGATATTTACATGAATATTACCGTCACCTGCATGTCCAAAATTGACGATGTTGACCCTGTAATCTTTCCCTATTTTTTCAAGCGTCCTTAACATCTCGGCAAGATGGCTTCTCGGCACGACTATGTCTTCATTTATCTTTGTCGGTGAAATCCTGTATAGTGCAGGTGATATTGCCCTTCTTTCCTTCCACAGTCTTTCGCAATCATCCTCATCCTTTGCTACCTTTATATCAGAGGCACCACAGTCTGAACATATCTCCGCAATCCTTTCTAAATCAGGTGTAACTGAGCTTACTGAGCCATCCACTTCGATAAGTAACATGGCATCAATATCTTGCATCTTGCAACTTGCATCTGCCATCTGCCATCTGGCATCTTGCATCTGATTGGAAAGGTATCCCCTGACCGCCCTTATAGATGGCCTGTCCATAAATTCAAAGGTTCTTGGGATTATACGAGATGATATAATCTTCGAGATTGCATTTATCGCTCCCTCCATCTTCTCAAAGGATACGGATAGGGTTCTGACCACTTCGGGAAGGGGAAGAAGTCTGAGTATTGCCTTTGTAATAACGCCGAGTGTTCCTTCTGAGCCGACCATCAGCCCTGTAAGGTCGTATCCAACAACACCCTTTAGTGTTCTTACACCTGTATTAATTATTTTTCCTCCAGGCAAGACTACCTCAAGTCCGAGCACATAATTCCTTGTTACTCCATACTTTAATGCCCTTGGCCCACCTGCATTTTCAGCGATATTCCCACCGATTGTGCAGAAATCGAGGCTTGCAGGGTCAGGAGGATAAAACATTCCCTGCAATTCAACTTCTCTCTGAAGGATCCCATTAATCACACCCGGTTCAACAATAGCAATCATGTTTTCTCTGTCTATCTCGAGTATCTTATTTAGCCTTTCGGTTGAAAGCACAATGCCACCTGCTACAGGAATAGAGCCACCTGACATACCAGAGCCCGCTCCTCTCGGTATCACAGGTATCTTCTCATCCTCTGCAAAGGATAATATCCTGACGGCGTCATCTATTGTTTCAGGTATTGTTACGGCGTCTGGTAGGACTTTAAGGTTGGTTGCATCATATGAATAACAGATGAGATATTCTCTATCGGTGAGTATCTTTTTATCACCGATGACCTTCTTAAGCCTCTCTGAAATGGTCATAGGTCTTTTAATTTTACCGAGATTACCTTAGAGATGCCAGGTTCTTGCATAGTGATTCCGTAAAGGATATCTGCTGATTCCATCGTCCTCTTGTTATGCGTAATGATGATGAATTGACTTTTATCTGTAAGATTTTTTATCAGTGATGTAAACCTATCTACATTAGCATCATCAAGTGGTGCATCTATCTCATCTAACAGACATAAGGGGCTTGGTTTTACAAGGAAACTTGCAATGAGCAGGGCGATTGAAGTTAATGCCTTTTCCCCTCCTGAAAGAAGCGATATGTTCTGAAGTCTTTTCCCAGGAGGCTGTGCAATGATATCTATACCTGATTCAAGTATATCATCTTCAAGGAGGATGAGTTCTGCCCTGCCTCCACTGAAGAGATATCTATAGACCTCCTGAAATTGACGATTAAGCTCATTGAATGTATCTTTGAGTATTGACTTTGTAGTAGCGTTTATCTTTATTATCGCCTCTTCGAGCTGCTCGATGGATGTGAGCAGGTCTGTTTGCTGTGATGCTAAAAAATCGTATCGTTCCTTCAGTTCGTTAAATTCATCAATGGCGCCAAGATTTACAGGTCCAAGTGCATCGAGTCGCTCCTTCAATTTAGAGACCCTTAATTCTGCTTCATCCCGTGCCATATCAAACTCTTCTTCTGATTCATAACCATCAAGTCCTATTCCGTACTGACTCCTTATCATACCTAAGAGGTGTTCTATCCTGAGTGAGAGTTCGGTTCTTTTTATCTCTATAGATGAGATTTCTTGTCGCATCTCATCTATAAGTGATCTCTGTTGCTTGAGTGCTTCCTCAAGCTCTGTTATAGAGGCCAACATTAAATCGTAAGACTCCTTTTTATTGTCAAGATGCTTGTGATGTTCTGTTATCGTCTCAAAGAGTGATTTTACCTGTATTTCTGCCTCCTGGATGAGTTTCTCATATTCCTTCCTCTTCTTATCTATCTCCCTGAGTTCTTCTGTATATTCCCCTATCTTTAATGCTGTTTCTCTCTTTGTTTCTTCTAACTTTTCACATTCCCGCTGTATTCCATCGAGTCTCTCGATGACTGATTGCATCTCTACCTTCAGTTCAGTAATCTCATTCCGCATCTCCTCAAGGGTATGCGACTTTGTTTTTAGTTCTTCATCAGCTACATGGATGTCTCCTTCAAGTTGGGTCTTTTCCCTCAAGACTCTATCAGATGCCTCTTTTAATTGTGAAAGGTTATCTTCTGTTTTCTGCCACTCATCGGTCAGCCCATTCATTTCAGCTTTTATTATATCTATCCTGTTAGCCAGTCGTTTATACTCATCGTGCTGAATGGAGAGCATCTTTTCTCTATCGAGTATCTCTAATTCAAAGGTATGAAGTTTCTCCTCAAGTGTATGTTGTGATTGTTTGAGGGATTCGATCTCTTCGTTCATAACCCTGAGTTCCTCTTCAAGAGATGAGATTAAAGAGTGCTTCCGCTTTATAGCAGAGTCAAGTTCTTTAATCTCTCGTTTTCTCTTGAGCAGTCCAACCCCTCTACCTTGATTGCTCCCTCCAGTTACCGCTCCCCATGGTTCAATAACCTCACCATCGAGTGTTACAATCCTTTTCTCAGCGCTATCGCTATGCCAGAGGTCTATCCCTTTATCGAGATCTTCGACAACGATTACATCGGAGAGCAGGAAGTGAACTATTTCTTCATAGCCCTCTTTACAGTTAACCAGATCCAATGCCTTCCATGTTTCGGGATATTCTTGCCCCTTGCCCCTTGTCCCTTGCCCCTTGCTCTGCCTTCTTGGCTGTAATGGAACAAATGTCCCTCTACCCTTGCCTTCATTCTTGAGATAAGAGATTACTTTTTTGATCTCCATATGGCTATCTACTATGATGTCCTGAAGTGCCTCTCCAAGTGCTGACTCGATGGCAACTTCATACTCAGGAGATGTCTCTATCATATCCGCTATCAGTCCATGTAGTTTGAAAGACTCCATTGGAGTCCCCAAAAAATCTTTGGATTTTTTGGGGTGCCCCAGTATAGAGCGTATGCCTTCACTGTAGCCTTCAAGTGATGCCTCAAGTTCTTTAAGTGACTGGAGTCTCGATGTGGCTGCCACAGCCTCTTCCCTTGTGTTTTGTATCTCTGTTTGCTTTTCTCTGAGCCAGATTTCCCTTTCTGAGATTCTCTCTATGAGGGTTTCCTTTTCCTTGAGCAACCTCTCAATAGACTCTCTCAGGGCTAAAATATCCTTCTCATTTACCTGTATTTCACCATCTATTTCAGCAATCCTGCTTTCTGCCTCCTGTTCTTCTTTTTTTAGTCTCTCTTCTTTGCCCTTCGTTTCCTGCTGAATATGCTCAAGATGTAATATCCTGTTTTTTACATCTGATAGTTCTGCTGCCTTTTCAAAAAGCCTTTTTCTTGCATCCTGCTGGGATACATGTAGTTCGGTTATATCTTCTTCTTTTAATTTAAATTGCGAATATAACTGCCTCAATGCCTCTTCTTTTATTATCAATGTGGATCTGAGTTTTTCCATCTCCTGGTGGCGTTGTGATGCAGTTAAATCAATGGTCTTGACAGAACCTGAAAGTTCTTCCATCTCATTTTTGGCTCTCTCTGTTTGAATATCCAAGTTCGATGTCTGATTTCTCATCAGGGATATGTCACCCTCTTTTTGTGTGAGTCTCTTTTCAGATTCAAGTATCTCATTCTGTAAAGAATGGGTAGACCTTTCCAGAAGTGTAAGTTCTATCCTTTTATTCTCGAGATCAAGCTCATTCTCAGAGAATGCGGCAGATTTCTTTGCCTCCTCCTCTTTGAGTCTGCGTAAATGTTCCTCTACACCTTTCAGTGACGCTGTTAGCTCTACATGCTCCTTTGAAGCCAGATTTAGCTCGATTACCTTTATCTCTTCTTTTATCTTTCTATACCGTTCTGCCTTCTTTACCTGTCTGTGAAGTGAATCCATCTGTCTCTTTAATTCCGTAACTATGTCTCCTATCCTTAATAGATTTTGCTGGGCAGTTTGTAACTTCTGGATCGCCTCTGTTTTTCTCACCTTATATTTCATGATTCCTGCTGTCTCTTCTATCAGGAATCTACGCTCCTGTGGTCGGGCATTCAATATCTCACCTATCATGCCCTGCTCGATGATTGAATGCGACCTTGCACCTATACCTGTATCAAGGAATATGTCTCTAATATCCTTGAGCCTGCATGGAACCTTATTTATAAAGAACTCACCTTCACCTGATCTGTAGAACCTCCGTATAATTGATAAGGGGGCATCCCAAAAAATCTTGTGATTCTTTGAGGGATCATTCTCGGAAAACCCTTGACTACTTATCACTAAATTCACCTCAGCCATACCTGTAGGTTTTCTATTTTCACTTCCATTGAATATGATATCTTCCATCCTGTCACCACGAATGTTCTTTACGCTCTGCTCCCCTAACGTCCATCTAAAGGCATCAACTATATTACTCTTTCCACACCCATTTGGACCCACTATTGCAGTAATCCCTGGCTGAAATGTAAATACTGTCCTGTCAGCGAAGGACTTAAAACCTAAAAGTTCCATCCTCTCAAAATGCATAGTGCTCCTTTATAATACCGTATATCTCCTCAGGAGTTGGTATACCTCCACCAGGCCGTCCATAGAAAACAACCTCAGACCGTCCACTTATAGAAAGTTTAACATCTTCAACCATCTGCCCGAGATTCATTTCAACAACAAGGAATCTCTTTACCCTGTCTGATACATCGGATATGAGACAGGATGGAAATGGAAATAGAGTTATAGGGCGAATAAGACCCACCTTCATGCCATCCTTTCTCGCTGCGTTTACTGCAGATGTGGCTATCCTTGCAGCAATGCCGAAACCTATTATCACAAATGAGGCATCATCGAGATAGAGGCATTCATACATCACCTCTCTTTCAGTCATTCTGTCATATTTCGCCTTCAGCAACCAGTTTTTATCCTCCAGTTCTCCTTCATATTTCATACATAGAGACCTGATCACTCTCGGTTCCCTATCTTTACAGCCATCAAGTATCCAGTCCTTTTTTTGTGTTCCTTCGACGGAGTTTATCCCGAGCGAAGCCGAGGGGCTCAGGACAAGTCTGTGTTCTGTGTTCCTCCGACGGAGTTTATCCCGAGCGAAGCCGAGGGGCTCAGGACAGGTCTGTGTTCTGTTATATGGGATGGGGATGAGGGGCTCCACCAGTTGTCCGAGTATACCATCTCCGAGAATCATAGCTGGATTCCTGTATTCATCTGCCTTATCAAATGCCTTCATGGTTAGATCCCAACTCTCCTGAATAGTTGCGGGGGCATAGACTATCATCCTGTAATCACCATGCCCTCCTCCTTTTGTTGCCTGAAAATAATCAGCCTGGGATGCGGATATATTACCAAGACCAGGTCCTCCCCTCTGAATATTTACAATAACCGCTGGTAGTTCAGCACCACAAAGATATGAGATAGCCTCCTGTTTTAGTGAAATACCAGGACTCGATGACGATGTCATTGCCCTTACCCCTGCTGCAGAGGCACCATAGACCATGTTTATAGCAGCGAGCTCACTTTCTGCCTGGATGAATACCCCCTTTACCTCAGGCATCCTCAATGACATATATTCTGGAATCTCATTCTGTGGTGTTATTGGATAGCCTGCATAGAATCGACACTCTGCCTGAATAGCAGCCTCAGCAATTGCCTCATTCCCTTTCATGAGTATTTTCTTTTCACTCTTCACTTTTACACCTTCACTCCTCACTTCTCACTATCTTTAAATACCTCAATAGCTATGTCAGGACATATCTCTGCACATTGGGCGCAGGCATTACATTGCCCGCTATTCCTGAGAATAACAGGGGTAAAGCCATAACTGTTTATCGTTTCATCGATGGCGAGTATGCCTTTCGGACACACAGTTATGCAGAGTTCACAACCTTTACATCTTTCTCTGTCAATTATTATCTTGCCTGTTATCTTGCCCATAACCTACTCTGTCTTCCCCAGTAAGTCGGCGAAGTCTTTTCCACCGAGCATCCTTTCTATCTCTCTCTTTCTTTCTTCTCCCGCAAGATTTTTAATCCTCACTATAGCCCTTTTACCCTCGATACCTTTTCTTACTGCGATATGTGTATCAGCCAGCGATGCAATCTGAGGCAGGTGTGTGATACAGAGCACCTGCGCTCTACTGGAAAGGAATTTTAGCCTTTTACCTACTATATTTGCAGTGTCACCTCCGATGCCTGCATCTATTTCATCAAATATTATGGTAGGGATTCTATCTGCCTCAGCAAGTATGCTCCTGAGTGCCAGCATAATCCTTGAAAGCTCACCACCTGAGGCTATCTTGCTTAGAGATTTTGGCTCTTCCCCCGGGTTTGTAGAGATAAGAAACTCAACCCTGTCAATACCCTTATACCCCCAGCTACCATCCTGTGTTATCTTTATAGTAAATTTAGCCTTCATTGAGAGTGCATTCAACTCTTCTTCTATCTTACCTTCGATCTCCTTTGCAGCCACCGCTCTCTTGCGTGATAGATCATCTGTAAGAGCTCTGTAAGCATCCTCAGCCTCTCTAATTTCATTCCTGAGGGCGCTGATCTTCTCTGTCCCTCTTTCGATAGATAATAGTTCATTTTTTGCCTTTTCTCTATAACTTAATATATCTGCAATGGTATCACCATATTTTCTTTTTAATCTTGATATCTGGTCAAGCCTTTCCTCTATCTGTTCCAGTTTCTCTGGATTGAACTCTATTCTCTCCATATAATCCCGCAGAAAATACGCTGAATCATGAAGCATTGTGCTTGATGTCTCAATATCTCTGAGTGTATCTTTTAATGTGTTATCTATCGCAATCAGCTCCTTTAGATTGTGAATTATTGCATCAATGTTACTGATTATGGAGCAGTCGGAGGAATAAAGCTTACTATAGCTATCTAAGATGACGCTACTCAGTTTTGCGGCGTTGGAGAGTATTAACCTTTCATATTCAAGGGTCTTTTCTTCATCGACCTTGAGATTTGCTCCATCTATCTCGGTGATTTGAAATTTAAGCATATCCTCCCTTTGTGCCCTTTCACGCTCATTTCCTTCAAGTAAAGCTAACTCCCTCTGCATCTGGTTGAGTTTGGAAAACAACGATGAAATCTCCTTTCTCGCCGCTAAAAGTGCCCCATAGCTATCGAGCAAATCTATCTGTTTATCAGAAGAAAGGAGTGATTGGTGCTCATGCTGTCCATGTATATCTACAAGTTCTGGGGTTATTTCTGAAAGTGTGCGAAGACTTACAAGGTTATCATTTATGTATATCCTTCCCTTCTCAGTTCTGTTGATGATACGACGGATAATAATCCCATCATTGATATTGATGCCTTTCTCATTAAGCCTTATGATTGCAGGGCTATCAGAAGGAATTTCAAAGAGCGCCTCAACAACAGTCTCATCAGCACCTGTCTTTATCATCTCTACAGACGCCTTTTCTCCAATCACCAGACCAAGGGCATCAACAAGGATGGATTTTCCTGCACCTGTCTCCCCCGTAAGGACATTGAAACCAGAGGTGAAGGTAGCGCGGAGATGAGCTATGATGGCGAAATTACTGATTCTTATCTCTTTGAGCATTACAGCAATTCTTTAATCTTTTTTTCTATCATTGCTGTCATCCCAGGGCTAAATCCGACAAAATTCTGCTGTATCCTTCCATCCTTATTGAGTATAAAGAGAGAAGGTATTCCCCTGACTCCGTATTTCCTTGTGATAGATTCATCAGCCATGAGAATGGGATAGGACATTTTATAAGCCTCCTTGAATGCCTTTACTATGTTAGGGCCTCCCGCATCTACAGAAAGACCGAGGATTACAACACCATTGTTTTTATATTTTTCATAAAGGCTATTTAAGTCAGGGACAGATTCCTTACATGGTGGACACCATGTCGCCCAGAAATCTATCAACACAACCTTCCCTTTGAAATCATCGAGGCTGACCTTCTTTCCGTCAAGGTCTTTAAGTATAAATGGAGGTGCTAAATCTCCGAGCTTTGGTGGGGGTGGGTTTTTCTTTTCACATCCAAGAACTACGAATATCCCGATGAGTATAAATAAGAGAGCTGAACGGTGAACGGACAACGATGAATTAAAAACGAAATTGGTTCTACGCATCTGTTTTATTGAGTAAGGAGTCTATTTTTGACTTAAGTTGACTTTTCGGAACAGCCCCTATAACCTGATCTACTGCCTTACCATCCTTAAAAAAGAGCAGTGCAGGAATTCCCATTATCTTATATCTGCTTGCAAGTTCAGGACTTTCATCTGTGTTAACCTTTGCGACCTTCAATCTTCCACTGTACTCTGTTGCGATCTCTTCGACAATTGGAGCTATCATACGGCATGGTCCGCACCAGTTAGCCCAGAAATCTACCATAACTAAAATATCTGAATTAAGCACCTCCTTTTCCCATGAACTGGTTTCTACTTTAACAGTTAAATCTCCCATCTATGAAACCTCCTCTCAAAACTTTTTTGCATTATAATTTAAGGAATGGTCTTTGTCAATTAATTTGAATAAAAATGGGACGGTTCTATTTTCTCCTCGGCTATTCCCCTTTGTTAGAATGTGATATACATATTCCTTTGGTGCTATGCTTGCTGTCTTCGGCAAAGGGGACTGTCCCAGAATTACGGGCGAAGCCGTAGATTCGGGACTGTCCCCGTGGATGGATTATTATCTTTTTTATCATCTTTTATCTTTACTGTCACTATCAAGAAAATAGAACCGTGAGGCTGTCCCAAAATGGTGGCATGAAATCTGCATATTATTTTGTAGTTTTTTGAAAGGAGGCAGGTGCATGTCATTTAAAG
>JBFLZU010000126.1 GCA_040756155.1 Nitrospirota bacterium
CAAAATTACGGAGGAGGCTAAGATGAAAAGAATTCTGGTATTTGTAATGGCTCTCTCATTATTACTCGCTACAACCTCTTTTGCTTATGAGGTTGTGGCTGTTAAGGATGGAGGCAGCATCAAAGGTAATGTTAAGGCAGCAGAAAAGGTAAAAGACCCTGTGATTCCGATCAAGATCTCGCCAAAAGAAAAACCGGAAGATGCCAAGAAGATCAAAGAGAGATGTGGTGAGAGCCAGCAGGCAAAGATGTACATCATATCTCCTGACAATGGAGTCAAAAATGTCGTAGTCGTGGTTGAGGATGTCAAGAAGGGAAAAGCTGCACCAAAAACTGATGTTATCATTGATAACAAGGAATGTTGTTTTGAGCCTCTTGTGGGTATCGCGTATAAGGGTGGAAATTTTGTAATAAAAAACAGCGACCCCTTTTTGCATAATACAAACCTCGGTATTCCGCTTGATGGCAAGAGGAGGACTGTTTATAATCTCGCACTCCCAAGGAAGGACCAGGTCATAAAGAAACCCATAAGGGCAGCTGGTCTTCATCAGGTAAAATGTGATGCCCATGAGTGGATGAGAGCTTATGTGCATGTATCCGATCATCCCTATGTAGCCATAACAGATGCAAATGGAAATTTTGAGATAAAGGATCTGCTTCCAGGGAAATACAAGGTTAAACTCTGGCATGAAGGGTTTGGTGAGGTTACAAAGGCTGTAGAGGTATCAGCAGGTAAGACTTCTGAGTTAAATGTAACACTCAAAAAGAAGTAACATATTCTTGTAAAAAGGATGAGATGGTATTTCCTGGCATTAATTATCCTGTCTCTTGCGGCGTGTTCTAAAGAAGCAGGCACAAAACCACTGCCGGTTGAATTCACCAGAGACCATGTATGCAAGGTCTGCGGGATGATTATAGTGGACTTTCCGGGTGCAAAGGGGCAGATACATTACAAAAATGGTAGATTCGATGCCTTCTGCAGCACCCTGGACATGTTTCTGTTTTATCTTCAGCCTGACCGTCCGAGGAATATAACGGCTATTTATGTGAATGATATGGGGGTCGTGGGGGAGACAAGGTCTCTCCCACGCACTAACTGGATAGATGCAAGGAATGCATTTTATGTTTATGGAGGAGATATAATGGGTCCTATGGGTGAGGCGTTGGTTCCATTCTTGGAAATAAAAGATGCAGAGGTTTATATAAAGAAGCACGGCGGCAGGATAATCAGATTCAGCGATGTAGAAATGGAGATACTGAGACCTAAATGATTTTTAAAATTAATAAAAGGGGTGTTTTCAGTTTTTTTGTTTTATTATTTTGTATTTCAGCGGTGAGTGTTCTATTTACCGAAAAGTTTGATATTGAACATCCCATCAAAAATCCACTCAGATACACTGATAAGGAAAAATGCGATAACTGCAGCATGAGCAGAAATAAGTGGGCGAGAACCAGATATGAGTTTGAGACCTCGAAGGGGAAAATCTATACATGCTCAATACACTGCGTTGTTGTAATGAGCATGAGATTAAAAGAGGAACCTAAGGATGTAAAAGTGGCTGAATATCTCTGCCCGGAGAGGATGATTGATGCCGATAAAGCCTTTTATGTCATCGACTCCACTGCGCCTGGGACAATGACCAAGAGAAGCAAGATCACCTTTTCTACAAAAGAGAAGGCAGAGAAATTTGCTGCCAGATATGGTGGAACTGTTGCTATGTTTGAGGATGCATTATCTGAAACAAAAAAGGAGGTCCATATCCATAAATTCCAATAACCAAATACCAATGCAAGTGGCCAGCCGCAATTCGATGATATGACCCTCATGGTAGTCAAGGTTTTGTAAAGCATTTCTGTTAAACATGGAATTCCACAATATCCTTATCTTTTAACACATAATCCTTCTGCACCTTCTGTCCTGGGAATCTGGATGAGCCCCATACACACGCATATTTCAGGCCTGTGATAAAGTCCTTATGAATCATACCTGCAAGGTCGAGGATCGTAGAGTTAGATGGTATTGTGAATGGCATACTAAGATCAGGTTCTTTACCTGGCTCCTTTGAGTAGACCCTGATTATACCTGAAATCTCAAATATTGCATGCTTCAGTTCTTCGAGGTTTTCTCTTTTCCTGACAGATATTGCGATCATTGGATATAAATTCGAGTATCTATCCATCAGTTTTGTAAGTGTAAGAGATTCATCAGTTTTAAGGAGGTCTTTTTTATTTGCTACGAGAACAGCCTTTTTGAAGATTCCAAAATGACGCCTGTCTACTACTTCACCCTTTTTAATGATATGGATGTTCCATTGCGTCAACCGTTCTATAAGGAGTTCTGTCTGTATCTCGGTGTCTTCTGAGATGTCAATTATGAGCAGTAACGCATCAGCATTTCTCAGGATACTTGAGACCCAGCCGTCAGTTGATTCATTTCCTACAGGTGGTAAATCAACAAGCTGAATCTGTATATCCTCAAAAGGCATCATTCCAGGTAGAGGGATGAGCGTTGAGAGAGGATAATCTGCAATTACAGGATTAGCATTTGTAAGGCTCGCGAGAAGAGATGATTTTCCAGTATTTGGAAACCCTACGAGTGCAATCTGGGCAGCTCCTTCTCTCTGAATTGTATATAAGCTACCTCTTCCCCCCTTCTTTGATTTTTTCAGGGCTTCCTCCCTTAATTGTGAAAGCCTCCTTCTTAAATCAGCCCTGAGTTTATCTGTGCCTTTGTGCTTTGGAACTGTTGCAATAAGGTCTTCAAGTGCAGCTATCTTCTCAGCAGGAGTGGATGCCTGCTTAAACCTTTTATCGGCTTCGAAATACTCTGGTGGAAGATTTGCTGGCATAAATAAAATATAACACAGAATATAATGATTACACAATAATCACTTCGAAAATAAAATACTTCAGATATAATTTGGAAGGTCTATATATCAATTTTATATATTGCATTTCGTTATCGAATTATGATATAACAACACCATCACATTTTAAAAAGTAAAGAGGAAAATGCTAAGAGACTTCTTTTTAGGTTTTATAAAGATTCATATACTGCATCATGCATCCAAGGGGGCAGTTTACGGCCTATGGCTCATCGAGGAGCTCGGAAGACATGGTTACAGATTGAGCCCTGGCACACTGTATCCAATACTTCACAAACTCGAGGAGGAAAAGTTTTTAAGATCATATTCAAAAAATGTTGCTGGAAAGATAAGAAAATATTACAGGATAACTCCAAAGGGAATGAGGGCATTATCAAAGATTAAAGAAAAAATAAAGGAACTGATAGGAGAGGTAATGAAATGATGGAAATAAATATTTTAATTCCTGTTTTTGTAGCATTTTTATCTGCAGCAATGACCCTTATGACAGGATTCGGACTTGGAACAATTCTCACACCTGTATTTCTCATATTCTATGATGTGAAGATAGCCATTCTGATTGTCGCTGTTGTGCATCTGATGAACAATCTTTTAAAGGTCTCTCTGTTCAGCAGAGATATTAGCCTTGATATATTAAAACGTTTCGGTGGTTTCACATTAATTGGAGCCTTCATAGGTGCATTTTTACAGAGTGAAATGGATTCATCAGGAGTAAAGATACTACTCGGTATAGCATTGATATTCCTTGGTTTAAAGGAGGCGACAGAATTCGGAGAAAAATTGAGAATTCCTCAAAAGATAGATTTTATCGGAGGTTTTCTGTCAGGACTCCTTGGAGGTTTCGTCGGCAATCAGGGGGCTATACGCAGCGCATATCTGCTCAATTACAATATTCCAAAGGAGACATTTGTCGCCACAGCAGCAATAATCGCATCTGTTGTGGACATTACAAGAATACCTGTTTATATATACAACAACAGAGATGCTCTTACTGGCAATTTAATTCTCTTACTCACCACTACTGCATCAGCATTTATAGGCACATTCGCTGGGAAGAGATTCTTAAAGAAAATATCACTCAAAACCTTTAAAATCTATGTTGCAGCTATGATTGTAATAATCGGTATACTTTTAACACTCAGAGTAATCTGAAGATGTTACTCAAAGAGAGATTTATACACATTGGACACATTTTCTTTAAATACATGAAGTGGTTATTCTGAATACAGTGATATTCATGTGCATATATGTGCCAATAATTTTTACAGAAGAAGCATTTCTCATAGAAAAGATAAATTAATTCTTCATTAATCACTTCAAAAAACCAGTTTTTTCGGGTATAATTTAATATTTCTTATAAGGAGGTAAATATATATGAAAGTAGTTGCCTTTAATGGAAGTCCGAGAAAGAAAGGGAATACATATAATTCAATCCAGGTTGTATTTGAAGAACTCGAAAAAGAGGGCATAGAGACAGAGCTCGTACAGCTCGGTGGTGCTAATATCAGAGGATGTAAGGCTTGTTATAAATGTTTTGAGAATAAAGACGGTAAGTGCAGTGTTGACGATGACCTTAATGGTTTTGTGCAGAAAATGATAGAGGCGGATGGAATTATCATAGGTTCACCAACATATTTCAGCAATGTCTCAACAGAGGTGAAGGCATTGATTGACCGTGCAGGCCTTGTTTCAAGGGCAAATGGAGACCTGCTCAAGAGGAAGGTAGGTGCGGCGGTGGTTTCTGCAAGGAGAGCAGGGGCAACATATGTGTATTCGAGCATAAATTTCTTTTTCGGGATAAATCATATGATTATCCCTGGTTCAAGCTACTGGAATCTCGGCATCGGTAGAAATCCGGGGGATGTTATGAATGACGAGGAAGGCGTAAGGACATTCAGGAATCTCGGTCAGAATATGTCCTGGCTGTTGAAGAAACTCTATGGATAAGAAACACCAGTTAGTGTTTAAGGATATACTGACATTTCCATCAAGGAATCTTATATATCTCATCCCATTAATGATTGTATCTGGGTTAGCGGTTGGCTATTTTATTGATACATCAGCGTTAAAAAAATTCATCCTCCCTGTAGTGGTGCTTATGATTTATCCTGCGATGATAGATTTTAATCTGCATGAACTTGCTGATTTATAAGAGAGAAAATTAATAACAATATCACTTTTTATTAACTTTGTATTGGTGCCTGTTGCTACATACCTTCTCGGTTTAGTGTTTTTGTTAAAAAATCCTGAACTCTTTGCTGGACTGGCAACCCTTTCTCTTCTTCCTACAGCCAGTATGACGATTCCTTTCACGGTGTTTGCTAAAGGGAATGTTAAGGCATCTATAAAACTTACAGTCTTTGGTCTTATTTTATCTTCGTTCCTTGCTCCATGGTATCTGTATTTCATGGTCGGGAGGTATGTGCCTGTTAACATATAGTTAACATTTAAGATTATAGGGAGTGTTGTGTTTTTACCGTTATTTATGGGCATATTAACCTTCAAGTATTTAAGAAAGAGATATACTATTGAGGAGTTTAATACAGGAATTAAGCCTTTGTTAACCGCGATAAGCGCCTGGGGGTGCCATCTTCATTATATTTACGGCTATCAGTATGAATTCTAAATTGATATTTAATAGCCCGAGTATCCTTGCTATATCTATTTTTGTGCTGGCTGTTTTTTATCTCATAAATTTTGTCTTTGCTATCACTGGTTCTAAGTTAAGCAGGCTTAGCAGAGAGGACGGATACGCCCTTACTTACAGCACTGTCATGAGGAACCTCACAATCTCAATAGGACTTGCTACAACATTTGGCTCGCAGGCTGTGTTTATCTCCTCGTTGGCATTTCTGTTCCAGCCACAGTCAGTGGTGTGGTTCACAAGGCTAAATGAGGAATATCATTTTTTAACAGCTAAATAACAGGGAGATCCGATCTTCTTAAAGGATAGTCTTAAATATTTATAGATTTACCATCTACTCCCCCTGATTTTCATAATTAATTATTATCTAAAATATTAAAACTATAAATTTTATTTATATTAATATTTTGTCTTGACAAACCTATTTGTTTTAATTATCATTTTATTAAATGAAACAAAAGTTCCTAAAATTGAAACCACTTGAGAGATTGCTCACGATTCTCGATCTCTTTACACCCAACTTCAAGCTTCTGAGCTTCAGTGATATCGTTCGGCTCTCAGGACTCCCTAAAAGCACGGTTTTTCGACTAATACGAACCCTGGAAGATAACAACCTTTTGCAGAAGGCAAGTAATATGCAAGGTTGGGTGTTAGGTACTTGGTTGCTTGACAAGTTGGCGTTGCTGATGAATCAGGACATCATGGCGTATAGCTACGACCATATGCGTTGGCTCAACAACCTGACGCAGGAAACTGTCTGTCTCTGGAGACGGGTAGGTAATGAACGGATATGTGTCTTGCAGTTTGAGAGCCCCCATGAACTCCGTATGGTTGCAGAGCCTGGCAAGCCAGTTCCGCTTTATTGTGGAGGTGCAGGGAAGATTCTGTTGGCGTATCTAAAGCCACAAGAACTCGACGAGTACTTCAAGAATGTCCAGCTGAAACCAGTTGGTCCGAGAACAATCGTAGATGAGAATCAGCTAAGGCGTGAGTTGTCTCGTATTAATGTAAAAGGAGTCGCTGTAGGAATTAAAGAACGGACGTCGGGTGGGGTTGGTATCGCAGCACCTATCTACACAGCGGATGGACAGGTGGAATATTGTTTGAGCTTGTACCTCCCTGTTCTGCGTTTTTCCAATAAGGTGAAACAACAGTTGATTCCTTTGCTCAAGAAGTCCGCATCAGATATTTCGACTGATTTAGGTTTCAGGGGATCAGATGTAATCGTATCGAGAGTCTCGAAGTAAGAAAGGAGGAACATTGTTATGAAAAAAATAACAATCATAGGCTTTGTAATGGTGCTATGCATGTTCTTAAGTAATATCTTCCTAACCCAGCCATCATGGGCCACGGAGGAAAAGTACCCTTCTAAGGAAATACATCAAATTGTTCCATGGAGGGCAGGTGGTGGTACAGATCTGTTTACCAGGGTTTTAGAACGGCTGTGGGAAAAGAAGCTTGGTGTTCCTATCGTGATTGAGAATATTCCAGGAGGAGGAACTACGATAGGGAATAACAAGGCATGGAATGCCCCGGCTGACGGATATACTATATTAGTTGTAAACATTGGAGCACTTAATTTCTCAGCGATGTTGCATAACACTGAATGGACTATCGAAGACTGGACTTATATCGGACTTCATCACACTGATCCAATCATAGTATATGCCCACCCCAGCGTACCTTGGAATAACATTAAAGATGTCATGGATTATATCATTAAAGATCCCGGGAAGCTTAATGTTGGGGTTCCAGAATCTACAAACGATCAAATAATACTTATAAAAATGATTGAAGAGATAACAGGTGGTAAATTTGGATCAATAATTCCAGCAGGTGGAGGAGGAAAACTTCTTAAAGAGGTAATGGGTGGACATATTCCTTTAGCGTTTCATCGCCTGTGGGCTGGTGGAATTAAAGCAAAAGCGCAAAATCTTAAGCCAATCGGTATTGTTACCTCAAAGCGTAATCCTTTATGGCCTGAGTTACCAACTTTTGATGAGGTTTTACCTCTAAAATGGCGGGTAAAAGGACCACTTTTTGGTTATAAAGGATATGCAGTTCACAAAAAAGTCAAGGAGAAATATCCTGAGAGATTTAATAAGTTAGTATCTACTTTCAAAGAGATATTTGATTCTCCTGAACACAAGCAAGCGGCAGATAAGATGAAATTAACACCAATTCTGGACTATAAAGGACCTGAAGAGGCGATGAAGGCGATCAAAGAGTATGATGAGATGTTACGTAAGTACAAGCATCTTTTCCGTATTGGTGTGCAATGAGGTGATTGTATTATTCTTAGTTTGATGTCATAAGAATGTGCGCCTCCAAAAGTAATTTTATACTTTTTGAGGCGGTGGCTGTATGATGTAGCATGGAAGGAATGTTATAGAATTTCAATTAAAAATGGGTTTTAAGTCGGTGATGAGATAATGAAAAGGTTGATAGTTCCTGTTATATTTCTCCTTTTTATCATTATTGCCTTATTGGAATCTAAAGATTTACCACCAGGTGCTGGGTTATACCCTAAAGTGATTATCGCAGGTGGTTTTGTGGTTGTAACTATTGCCTTAATAAAGGAAATAAAAACCATACGGAGCGAAAAGAAAGCAGGACAATATGCACTGAAAAGGATATCATATGAAAAGATATTAAAAGACCCTCTAGTGATAAAGCAATTATTCATTATCATTTCTACTTTAATTTATATTTTCCTCGTAGAAAAAACCGGATTTATTATAATTTCAACCATATACATATTTTTAAATTTTTATATATTAGGATTTCGCCACAAGACTCACTTACCATTTATCTCAATTGCTACTTCATTGATAATTTACTTGGTATTTGGTCTATTTATTAAAATCCCACTTCCCATGCAATTTTTGGAGGAGTGGATTTCAAAGTTAATAAGAGGGCTAATAATATGATGGAAGGTATATTGTTAGGATTGGATCGAGTACTGCAACCGGATAATCTGATTATGATTCCATTAGGATTGATTGTAGGGACGATTATAGGTGCCTTTCCAGGAATGGGTGCCAGTTTTGCAATAATAATAATGATACCTCTTACCTACTGGATGCGTCCAGAACAGGCATTAATATTTCTCACGAATGTGGGTGGCTCAGCAGAATTCGGCGGTTCTATCCCGGCAATCTTAATGCATGTCCCTGGTACACCAGGGTCCACTGCTACTTGTTGGGATGGATATCCTATGACAAAAAAAGGCGAAGCAGCCAGAGCCCTTGGTATTTCTTTATTTGCCAGCGGGATGGGAGGATTATTCGGAGCGATAATTCTCCTGCTTCTTTCTCCACCTATTGCCTCATTTGCACTGAAGTTTAGTTATCCTGAAATGTTTTTAATCGCATTGTTGGGGATAACCCTTATTGGGTCAGCGACAGGTAAGTTAGTAAAAGCCTTTCTTGCTGGTTGTCTTGGGTTGCTGGTTGCTACTATTGGCAGTGACCCCATTTCAGCTGTGCCCAGATTTACTTTTGGCATTGTAGATTTGTATGATGGAATTCATTTTGTGGTCGCTTTAATTGGGTTATTCGGCTTTTCTGAAATGCTCTTCCTTCTTAAACGTAAACATATTGTATCCAGTGAATCTGCTTTTAAGGGTACCTTCAAAGACCTTTTGGTTGGTGTTAAAGATGTAATTAAAAGACCACTTCTATTCCTTCGTGTTTCAAGTATGGGAACTGTGCTTGGAGCGACACCAGGGATTGGACCGGCAATAACTAATATAGTTGCATATAATATGGCAGTATCGAGTTCTAAAGAGCCCCACAAATTTGGAACCGGTATACCCGAAGGGGTATTAGCACCAGAGGCTACTAACAATGCGACTCAAGCTGGGGCGTTAATTCCAGCTTTTACTTTAGGAATACCTGGCAGTGGAATGACTGCTGCATTACTGGGTGGACTGATGCTTCATGGTTTAGTACCTGGACCGATGCTCTTTAAAAATCAACCTGAAGTCGTTTATAGCGTGATGTTAGCATTTTTGATCGGGAATCCACTTATGATCCTGCTATTGCTGTCTATACAGAAACAGGTTGTCAAGATAGTTCTCGTGCCGAGTAAGATATTGATTCCAGTAACACTTCTATTAATTATCATCGGGGCTTACGGTATAAAAAATTCTTGGTTTGATGTTGGCTTAATGATCTTATTTGGGATTTTAGGTTATTACATGCGTACTTATGAGTACCCTGTGCAGGCTTTTGTCCTCCCTCTTATACTGGGCTCGATAATTGAGGAAGGTTTTAGAAAAGGATTAATGTTGGGTCATGGAGATCCCATGATCTTTTTCACCCGGCCACTTACTATTGCACTATGGATACTAATAATTGCTTCGATAGTAATACCTTATGTAATCAGGAAGAAATACGGTAAGTCTGAATCGAAGATGATGGATAAATCAGGAGGCAAAGATGCGTCTTGAAGTGCAGAATCATATAGTACGGACAGTGGAATTTGGATCGGATTTTGGTCTGAGCGCTGGGGTTCTTTATGTAAATCCACAGTATATAAAGAAACTGGTCGGGATGCATACGGCTATTCGAGAAGTCTGTCTGGACATTACTCGTCCAGGAGAGTCTGCCCGGATCATAAATCCACTCGATGCTGTTGAACCAATCGCCAAGACCGATCCAGCACCACTGGACGTCTTCCCTGGCTATATTGGCCCATCTCAGACTGTTGGCAATGGAGTTACACACAGGTTGCAGGGCTTGCGGATTGTCCAATGTGCGCGTTTTCCTCATCAGACTACAGGTGTGTTGACCGTACGTCCAGTCGTTATTGACATGACTGGCCCCGCAGCCCCCTTATGCGCCTGCTCAGACACAATTAATCTTGTTTTGACATTTATACCCAATCCGGAGGCGACAAACTATGAGTTCGATGTTGCCATGCGAGCGGTGACTCTGCAGATTGTCCATCATCTTGCACGGCTAAGTTTAGAATTAAAACCGGATGAAGTAGAAATCTTTGAAACTTCAAATTCTTCCAATGGAAGACCGCGCATCGTGTACATTTGCCAGGTGCAGGATCAGGGAGAACTCGTCCAGACCTTTCTATATGGACAGTCCACCCGTATCCACACCCCGACCATCCTTTCCTCTACCGAGATGCTCGATGGCGCCATCGTGAGCGGGAATTATAAGAATGCCATGAAAATCCCGACTTTCATGCATTGCCGGAATCCTGTTTGTTTAGAGCTTTTCCGTATACATGGAAAGGAAATCTCTTTTGCCGGGGTTATTCTTACTCGTGGACATAATGATAACCACGCATTGAAAGAGAGGAGCGCATACTTTGCTGCGAAGCTGGCACAAATGGTTCGAGCGGATGGGGCAATAGTCAGCATAGAGGGAACGGGCAATACAATAATAGATGCAATGCTAACTGTGCGTGCATGTGAGACAGCAGGGATAAAGACAGTCTTGAAGGTCCACGAACATGCAGGTTTGGATGGTCGTAGCTTTCCAGTCGCAGACTTTGTAGAGGAAGCAGATATGGTTGTGAGCACGGGGAACCTTGATGAACCAATAGTCATCCCTGCTGTGGATAAGGTTATTGGTCCACTTCCCCTTGAGTTTTACGGTAAACCTTTGATCGATCCATGGAAGGGTGGGGAAGTAACAGGGCACGAACTCTATGCGAGTCAATGGCAGATGGGCGTGTCGGGATACTCCTGTCTATCTTTATAGGAGGACAAAAATGTCGATCAAAGTAGTGCATTACATTAACCAATACTTTGCTGGAAAAGGTGGTGAAGATAAAACAGACCATCCTTTAGAAGTTATTAATGCTCCTGTGGGTCCAGGCCAGTTGCTTCAGCGTGAACTGAGAGATGGGACTATAGTCCTGACGCTTGTTTGTGGTGACGGTTATTTTGGAACACATGAGAAGGAAGTACTTGAGGAAGTACGGATAATTATTCAAAGAATGGCTCCTGATGTTGTCGTAACTGGACCTGCATTCGGTTCAGGCCGATATGGACTTGCATGTGGCGCTGTTGCAGATTGTGTGATGAACGACTGTGGTGTGCCAGCGATAGCAGGTATGTCCCACGATAATCCCGCCGTAGAAATATATCACACACAGGCGTATATTGTTCCTTCAGGAGAGTCTGTAAGGGAGATGGCTAATGCCCTCCAGAGGATAGCAAAATTAGCGATCCGCTTGGGAAAACATCAGCCTATAGGAACCCCTGAAGAAGAAGGCTATATCCCTCGTGGTGTACGAAAGAATATTCGATTGCATCGGTCAGCAGAAACAAGAGCGCTGGAGGCTTTGCTCCAGAAACTGTGTGGTGAAAAACTGGCGACAGAACTCAAGTTTGATGCAGGCAAGGCCGTTTTGCCTCCACCACAGATCTCTGATCTCTCGAAAGCTACGATAGCTGTTGTTACAGAGTGTGGGATAGTTCCAAAAGGAAATCCAGATCGCATAGAAGGGGTGCGTACAAAGAAATGGGCAAAGTATAGCCTCAACGGTCTCCGAGAGTTGTCCCCTGAAACCCACGAATCTATCCACGGCGGTTATGACAACTCGATGATAAACTTAGATCCTAACCGAGGGATTCCTCTGGATGCCCTTCGAATGCTGGAAGATGGGGGTTTCTTCCATAAGCTCCATGACACCTATTATGTTACCTGTGGTAATTGGGGCGATGTCAATGTGATGCGACAGATAGGCCGGACCATCGCAACAGAACTCAAGCAGGCAGGCATAAACGGCGTTCTTGTGCCAGCCACATGAGGGTCGGGAACGCGTAGCGGCGCTACGCTGGCGAAAGAACTGGAGGCAGCTGGCATTCCGACAGTCTTAGTAACTTGTTTCTTTTCTGTTGCCCTATCGGTGGGCTGCAACCGAATAGTTAAAGGTGTTCGGTTTCATCATCCATTTGGTGCCCCTGAACTCTTATTGGAAAGAGAACGTCTAATGAGAAAAGACTTGGTGCGTTCTGCCCTCAATGTTTTAACCATGCCTGTTGACCATCCGACAGTTTTTGAAGCGAATATCTTACGAACCGAGGGTATTGTGAATTGACACGGAGAGATGATGAAAAAATCGCAAAATAATAAATCAATATGAAAGGAGGATTATGCTATGAACAATTGGCTTAACGGAAAAACAGCCATTGTCATCGGAGAAAGAGATGGTATACAAGGACCATCAATCGTAAAGTGTCTTGAAGCAGGAGGCGCAAAAGTCGTCTATACTGTGACAGAATGCTTTGTCTGAACGGCTGCAGGAGCGATGGATCATGAAACTCAATCTCAAATTAAGAAAATCGCTGAAAGTGTAGAAGTTAGAGGTGCTCCTAATAACATTATCGTTGTGCTTGGTGCAAGTGATATAGAAGGAGCATTGATTTTAGCAGAAACAGTCACTGTTGGTGATCCGAGCTTTTCTGGTCCATTGGCAGGGGTCTCGTTGGGACTCCCTGTTTATCATATCTTAGAACCAGAGATGAAAGAAGCCATTCCAGAAGATATTTATGAGGAAAATGCTGGAATCTGGACATTGACCATAGACACAGAGAAGATGGGGAGGGAGTTCAAGGCTATCCGTGAAGGGAATTCACGTAGCAGTCAATAGCCTCCTTTCCTTCCTTGTAATTCTATTTTTATGTATTTTTAGAACTTTCAGGAGAATAACGATGCCAAGAGAAGTTAACACTACTGATACTTTTGAAAAAGAGGTAATTCAATCAGATAGACCAGTCCTCGTTGACTTTTGGGGTCCTCGGTGTAGTCCATGCCTTGCCCTGATGCCTCAAATTGAGGACTTTGAAAAAAGGTATGGCGAAAAAGTTAAAATAGTCAAAATTGATGCCTCTAAGAACAGACGGCTTTGTTTAAGTTTTAAGGTTTTGGGTCTTCCGACATTTCTTATCTATAAAAATGGGAAAGAGGTGAGTCGGCTTAGCGGAGATCATCTTAATATTACTGACATAGAAGAGTCGGTAAAAAAAATAATAGAATAAACCTGTGAGGAGTTGAAATAATGTCTGTCATCATTAAAGAAGTTGGTTATATCATGGTTAATGTGCCCGATTTTGTCCAGTATGGGTCCAGACCATCTCGGGATATTCAAGAAAACAATGCCTTGTTAAAAGAAATAAATGGCCATCTTCGGAACTATGAGGAAGTTGTAAGTTACGCACCTAATCAGGTATTCATTGGTAACAAACACCCGGATGACCTGAATAATATCACAAAGCCTTGGTACAAGCATCCTGTTGAGGATGGTAAGCGGCATGGGATCTTCGGGGAAATCATGCCTGAAGATGAGTTCTATGGGTGGATGAAAATAGCGGATGATTTTGATCTACTCTGGTTAGAACCCCATTTTGTTGACCAGATCAAGGATAAGTTTGCCACTCATCCATTCATAATCGAACACCATGTCAAAAAGTTAGGTGAAGGCAAGCATCCTGAAAAAATTAAGGAAATCATCGAGAAAGGTGCTGCGGTGCCTGTTTATTTCAAGGGTAAGCGTGTAGGTTCTTTTCGGCGTGACCACGATAAAGACGATACTCTGAAGCCACTGGTTCTCATGGAAAACCTGATGGCAAAGGCTTCAGGTTCTTTGGCAATGAAATATCTTTTAAAAAGGGCAGGGATAGCCCCAGGAGATGTTGATTTCGTTCTTGACTGCACAGAGACAGCCGTAGGGGACAGGTATAATCGTGGTGGTGGCAGCATGTCCAAGGCTATGGCAGAGATGTGTGGCTGCGTGAACGCAACGGGAAATGACATTCGGGCGTTTTGTTGTGCTCCCAACCATGCCATTATTAATGCTGCAGGGATGGTCGCTGCCGGCATATTTAACAATGTGGTTGTCGCCGGTGGGGGCTGTCTTGCAAAGGTGGGGATGAAGTATGCTGCCCACTTGAAGCATAATATGCCCATCCTTGAGGATGTCATAGCCGCAATCGCCTTTTTGATCACTAAAGATGATGGTGTCAGTCCTGTTTTGAGGTTGGATGCTGTGGGTAAACACGATGTTGGAGCAGGTTCACCTCAGCAAGCCATTATGACTTCACTCATCCTCAAGCCACTGAACAAGATAGGTATGAAGATGACTGATATCGATAAATACGCTACTGAAATGCACAACCCTGAAGTCACACTGCCAGCTGGTAGTGGTGACACGCCATCCACCAATTACAAGATCATGGCTTCTCTTGCGGCTTTAAATAAACAAATTGATAAGACAGAAATTGAGAAATTTGTCAAAGAACGGGGTATGCCCGGTTTTTCTCCTACGCAGGGTCATGTACCATCCGCCGTACCTTTCTTGGGGCATGCTATTGAGTCAATGAAAAGGGGTAATATGAAAAGGGTCATGTTTGTAGCAAAGGGAAGCCTGTTCTTGGGACGGATGTCCCAGTTGTCAGACGGGATATCTTTTCTGCTTGAGGCAAATTCCAGAAAGAATAAATAGAGTATAGTCTTACATTAATAATTTTGTTATAATATTTTATATAACTAACTAATGTAATAAAGATATTGAAGTTATGAGTAACCCAAAATATAAACTTGCCCTTGTCTCTAATTCGGTCGAATTTTGCGATACGGTCAAACATTATTATGACCCAGAGACTGAAGATTTAATAGTGAAATTAGTGCGGTTAACAAAAATAGAAGAAGCAGCCCCTATCGCCCAAAAACTTCTTGATGAGAATGCCGAAGTAATACTTGCAACAGGGGGAATCGGGGGTTTTTTGGCAAAAACCATTGGTCAGCCTGTTGTTAAGATAGCGATAACACATCAGGATATGCTGCGTGCCCTTATTAAGGCGAAAGATTATGGTTCTAATATCGGGCTTGTGAGTTTTTCTATACCAATTGATGGCATTGAGGTTTTCGAGGATTTGCTTTCCATAAAAATACACCAAATAGTTTATTCTACAACGGAAGAGTTAAGAGATGGTATCTCAAAGGCAGTAAACGAAGGGATAAGATGCGTTGTTGGTGGAGGGATTACTAGGCAGATAGTCACTTCATTAGGGGGAGAGGGTATTGTTGTCCTTCCTGCAAAGGGAGCCATTCTACAGGCCTTTCGAGAGGCCAGAGCCATCGCCTCTATACGAAGGAAGGAGCAGGGGGATATATCGCAACTTCGTGCCATTCTCGAAACAATTAAAGAAGGAGTTATAGTAGTTGATAATGAAGGGAGGGTTAAGATTTTTAATCAGATGGCGGCAGAGATTTTGGATGTGGAATTGCAGAAAGCACTTGGAAAGTCTCTTCCGAGTGTCATCAAGGGTACTGGCGTGCTTGATGTTTTAAAGACAGGGAAGCCAGAAGTAGATCATATCCGCCATGTAGGAGATAAAGATATTGTAATAAACTTATTACCTTTTAATCTCAAGGATAAGACACAAGGTGTTGTAGTGACATTTAAGGAAGCTTCCAGTATCCAGAACATTGATAGGAAGTTGAGAGAGAAACTTTATACTAAAGGATTTGTATCTAAATACACAATAGACCATATCGTAGGTAAAAGCACAATAATGAATCAGCTCCTCTATAAGACCGAAAAATATGCACAAACTGATGCAACAATATTGATTGAAGGAGAGACTGGAACAGGAAAGGAGATCGTTGCACAGAGTATACATAACCTGAGTAATAGAAAAGGAAGACCATTTGTCGCTATAAATTG
>JBFLZU010000127.1:0-4139 GCA_040756155.1 Nitrospirota bacterium
ATTAAAGACACATTGATTGACATAGGGAATACACTTCGTCTTTCAACAGGAAGCACATCAGATAGGGTCGCAGATATATCGCTCAGCATGATTGGAGGGGTATGAAAAATTACCTCAGGCTCCTTAAATTTGTCAGACCGTATATCGGTCTTCTTCTTGTAGCCATGCTATGTAGCATTGTTGTTTCTGGTGTTACTGGTGCTACTGCATGGCTTGTAAAGCCAGTCCTTGATGATATATTTATCAAGAAGGATGTGAATATGCTTGCCCTCTTGCCTTTAGGGATTATCGTCCTCTATGTTACAAAAGGGGCATTCGGCTACATCCATTCTTATTTGATGAAACTTATCGGCGCAAAGGTAGCTACCGATATCAGACAGTCGCTTTACAATCATACTATAAATCTCCCCCTTAGATTTTACTCTGATAATTCTACAGGAACACTGGTGTCACGCTTTACGAGTGATGTTGGGGGAATTCAGGGGATAATTGCAGATAGTCTTAAGAACATCTTTATAGAAGGATTTACCCTCATTGTTCTTGCAGTGATTGCATTCTACAGGAAATGGGATCTCGCATTAATCTCACTTGTTATATTTCCTTTATCAGCAATCCTTATAATTAAGGTAGGAAACCGTTTACGGAAAATAGGGAGAATGGCACAGGATAAGATCGCCGATGTTATGGCTGCCCTTTCAGAGACATTCACAGGGATAAAGATTGTAAAGGCATTCGGGATGGAAGAAAGGGAGTCAAGAAAATTTGAAGAGAAGAATAAGGGATATCTCAATGCGATGATTAAGGCAACAAAGACCGCAGAATTAACATCTCCTCTCGTGGAGGTGATAGGTGGTATAGGGGTAGCAGTTGTTGTGTGGTATGGAGGATTTCAGGTTGTCAGCGGTAAGATATCTGCAGGTACATTCTTCTCTTTTATAGCTGCAGTATTAATGCTCTATACCCCTATAAGGAGGCTGAGTAGTGTAAACAATGCAGTCCAACAGGCTATAGGCGCTTCTGAAAGGATATTCTACCTGCTTGATACTGAGCCAGAACCAAAGAGTGACGGCTTGAAGAGGATTACAACAGTTAAATCAATGATTGAGTTTAAAGATGTATGGTTCAGCTACGGCGATAGAAAAAGAGATGCACTTGTAGGTATAGACCTAAAGGTCAATGCTGGAGAGATCGTTGCATTTGTAGGTATGAGCGGAGGAGGTAAGACAACACTTGTAAATCTTATCCCGAGGTTCTATGAACCAACAGAAGGGGCGATACTCATCGATGGCATTAACATAAGAGAACTGACATTAGAATCTCTCAGAGGTCTTGTCGGTATTGTCAGTCAGGAGACTATACTCTTTAATGATACGATAAGGAATAATATAGGATATGGCAGAAAGGGTGCAAGCGAAGACGAGATAATAGACGCTGCCAGACTTGCTTATGCCCATGATTTCATAAAGGATCTCCCTCATGGCTACGATACTGTGATAGGTGAAAGGGGAATGAAGCTTTCAGGTGGGCAGCGGCAACGTGTCTCCATAGCAAGGGCACTTCTTAAAGACCCACCGATACTCATACTTGATGAGGCAACATCACTGCTGGATCCTGCCTCGGAATACTATGTTCAGATGGCACTGAGTAATCTTATGAAGGACAGGACTACATTCGTTATTGCACACAGACTCTCCACTATCAAGATAGCTGACAGAATAATTGTGATTGATAAGGGCATGATTGTGGAGATGGGGCAACACGATGAGCTTCTCAAAAAAGGTGGTTACTACAGCAGGCTTTACCGTATGCAGTTAGACAGGGAGCTTCAAAAAGGCGCTACATTTATATAAATGATGTATCTGCTATACACCATTATCTCAACCATTGCCTTTGCTCTGATGCTGCCGTTACAGTTATTCAAGAGAAAAAAAGATGTACGCAGACGGTGGTTCAGAGAACGGTTTACATTTTACCCCGTTAGAAAGAAAGCCCCACACGAGCTTTCTAACGGGGTTTACGGTAATAATAAAAGCGAACCATACACCATATGGCTTCATGCAGTTTCTGTTGGTGAGGTTATAGCATCCATTCCCCTTATAGAACGAATAAAGCAGAAATATCCATCTTTCAAAGTACTTGTTTCAACGATTACAGATACAGGCAACAGTATTGCGGTGGAGAAGGCAGGGGCAGATAAGGTTATATACCTGCCGGTAGATATTCCCTTTGCCATAAAAAGGACTGTAATAAAATTTAACCCCCGAATCCTGATACTTATGGAGACAGAGATATGGCCTAATCTGGTGAAAGTGGCGTCAGAGAAAAGTATCTCATGCATCCTTCTTAATGGAAGGTTGTCTCCTGATTCCTTTAAAAGCTACAGAAAAATAAAACCTTTTATGGCTAAGGTGCTGAGTTATATATATGCCTTCGGTATGCAGAGTGGAGATGATGCCAAGAGGATAATCGAATTAGGTGCGATTCCTAAAAGGGTTTCTGTTATGGGGAATATTAAGTTCGACCAGAATCCATCTATACAGGTCGGTGCAATAGACGATATGAAAGATATGCTAAAAGGAAGGAAAATATTTATAGCTGGTAGTACCCACAATGGCGAGGATGAAGCCGTTATAAATGCATTTCTACAAGTATATAAGAACAATCCTGCTCTTCTCCTTATCCTTGCTCCCAGACACATCCAGAGAGTAGAGAAAATAGAATTCCTTATAAAAGAACATGGGCTGAAATATGTAAAGAGGACGGATATGATTAAGAGTCAGGAGTCAGAAGTCATAAGTCAGGAAACAGAAGTAATTCTCCTTGATACCATCGGAGAGCTTGCAGGTCTCTATTCATTAGCAGATGTCGTCTTTGTTGGTGGGAGTTTTGTTGATGCGGGAGGACATAATGTAATGGAGCCTGCATTTTTTAGAAAGCCCGTTATATTTGGTCCCTCTATGTATAACTTCAGAGATGCAGCGGATATCCTGCTTAAGAATGGTGCCGCCATACAGGTTAGAGATCATACAGAGCTGGCGAGGGAGGTTGGATATTTGCTCGACCATCCGGAAATTGCTTCAAAAATAGGGAAATCTGCTCAGAATGTCGTCCAGAGGAATACAGGGGCTACAGACATTGCGATGAGGATTGTCCAGAGGTTTCTGGTCGAACCCGAGTGGTAAGATGATATTGAGATTAATTTCATTTCTTTATGGTTATTTGATGAAGCTGAGAGTATTTCTTTATGAAACAGGTGTATTCAGATGTAAAAAGCTTCCATGTATGGTTATAAGTGTTGGTAATATAACATTAGGTGGTTCAGGTAAAACACCTGCTGTGATTTCACTTGCTGAAATGGCTTTGAAAGCAGGTTATAATCCTGCAATCCTCATAAGGGGATACAAGGGTAAGGGGTCTCGTAAAAGATCTAAAGATTTTTTTTTGCGTGTGATGAGGGGTGAAATAGAGTTAGTTTCAGACGGAGAAAGATGTTTACTTGATCCTTTTGAGGCAGGAGATGAGGCTTATCTTCTTGCAGAGAGGTTAAAGGGTGTCCCTGTAATAAAGGGGAGAAAACGGTCTATCACAGGGAAATGTGCACTTCAGAGATTTAATTCGGACCTTTTGATACTCGATGATGGCTTTCAACACCTCTCAATCCATAGAGACTTAAATATACTGCTGGTAGATTCTACCAATCCGTTTGGAAACAGATATATTTTCCCCGCAGGCATACTTAGAGAGCCCATGGAGGCAATAAAGAGGGCAGATATAATTATATTTACAAAGGTAAGTCCTTTATCATTACCTCTTTCTGATATAGAGGTAGAGGTCAGACGATATAATGAGAAGGCACCAATATTTTTAGCGTCACACCAACCTGCTGGATTTGTTGATATGGCTGGTGTTATTCATCCTGTTGGAGCCCTCAATGGTAAACGGGTGTTAATCTTCTCAGGGATAGCAAATCCTGCCTCTTTCTATGAGACTATAAGAGGCATCGGATGTGTTATTGTCAAGGAAATCATTTACCCTGATCACCATCTTTATAAAGAAAAGGATTTAGTACAGATTGAACAACTTTCTATCAATAATGGTGCAGAGGCTGTCGTTACTACAGAGAAAGATGCTGTAAAACT
>JBFLZU010000127.1:4239-6721 GCA_040756155.1 Nitrospirota bacterium
TTGTCAAGGAAATCATTTACCCTGATCACCATCTTTATAAAGAAAAGGATTTAGTACAGATTGAACAACTTTCTATCAATAATGGTGCAGAGGCTGTCGTTACTACAGAGAAAGATGCTGTAAAACTTTTCTCTTATAGAAGAAAGACCAACCACAGTCCCGGGGCACCCCAACTAAGGGACACCCCAAAAAGTCGTAGAATTTTTGGGGACCCTCCTCTTTATACCCTAAGAATAAATTTTTCAACTTTGGATAATAATGAGATTAAAAATTTCCTTGACAAAAAAAGGAGGATTTAATATTTTGCTTCAATGAAGATCGGGATAGCCTGCGATCACGCTGGATTTAATCTAAAAGAAATCATTATATCCTTTCTAAAAGATAGCGGTATAGAATTTGATGATTATGGAACCTTTGAATGTGAATCAGTTGATTATCCTGACTACGGGCTTCGAGTCGCCGAGGCAGTAAGCAAATGTGAGGTAGAAAGAGGCATCCTTATCTGTGGAACGGGTATTGGTATGTCTATAGTGGCAAATAAGGTTTCAGGTGTGAGGGCAGCTTTGTGTAATGACCTCTTTACAGCAAAGATGAGCAGACTGCATAATGATGCCAATGTCCTGACCATTGGTGGCAGGATTGTTGGAGCAGATTTAGCCAGAGAGATAGTGAATGTATGGCTGAATACACCATTCGAGGGTGGTAGACATTCAAGGCGAGTGGAAAAGATAATGGAGATAGAAAGAAAGTTACGGAGTAAAAGATAAGAGGTTGAGAGGATATGAACCTTAATGGGTTAAAAGAGACAGACCCTGAAATCTATGAGTTCATACAACTGGAAAAGGCGAGAGAAGATAATAATATTGTCCTGATTGCCTCTGAGAACTATGCAAGCAAGGCGGTGATTGAGGCACAGGGCTCTATTCTTACAAATAAATATGCTGAGGGATACCCGAAGAAGAGGTATTACGGTGGATGCGAATATGTTGATGAGGTTGAGTTTATGGCAATAAAGAGGGCAAAAGAGCTTTTCGGTGCCGATCATGTTAATGTACAGCCACACTCTGGCACACAGGCAAATATGGCTGTCTACCTTGCTGTCCTCAAACCAGGCGATACCATACTGGGCATGAGCCTTACCCATGGTGGACACCTTTCTCACGGTTCCCCTGTTAACTTTTCAGGGATGCTTTATAACAGTGTTTTTTATGGTGTTGATAAGGAAACAGGAAGTATCGATCACGACACTGTAATGCAGATAGCAAAAAAGCACAAACCAAAGATGATAGTTGTGGGTGCAAGTGCTTATTCACGGATATTTGATTTTAAGTCATTCAGACAGATAGCAGACTCTGTAGGGGCATACCTTATGGCAGATGTTGCCCACATTGCAGGGCTTATTGCTGCTGGTATTCATCCAAGCCCTGTTCCTTACGTAGACTTTGTGACTACCACTACGCATAAGACCTTAAGGGGTCCCAGGGGTGGTATGATTATGTGTAAGGAGCAATATTCAAAGGTGATAGATAAAATGATATTCCCAGGCATACAGGGTGGACCACTCATGCATGTGATTGCAGCTAAATCTGTGGCATTTAAGGAGGCATTGACTTCAGAATTTAGAGATTATCAGATGCAGGTGGTAAAAAACGCAAAGATACTCTGTGAAGAGCTTATGAAGAGGGGTTTCAAGATAGTCTCTGATGGCACTGACAATCATATGATGCTGATGGATCTCACTAATAAAGGGATAACCGGTAAAGAGGCGGAAAAGGCACTTGAGTCAGCAGGTATAACAGCCAATAAAAATACAATTCCGTTTGATTCTCAACCACCCGCTATAACCAGTGGTCTCCGCATAGGGACCCCTATCGTTACTACACGGGGGATGAAGGAATCACAGATGAAAGAAATAGCCATGTTAATATCTGAGGTATTGGATAACCATGATAGGGAATCCGTGATTTCTGATGTTCGGAGAAAGGTTAGTGGGCTTTGTGAACAATATCCAATAATTATATGAGATGCCCTTTCTGTAGCCACGATGAAACAAAGGTCATAGATTCAAGAGAGAGTAAGGATGGTGCAGAAATAAGGAGGCGAAGGGAATGCCCTTCCTGTGAGAAGAGATTTACCACATACGAAAGGGTAGAAGAACTACTTCCAATGGTAATAAAGAAAGATGGGAGAAGGGAGACCTTCGACAGGCAGAAGATACTCACAGGTCTCAAGAAGGCATGCGAGAAGAGACCGATAAGTATTGAAGACCTTGAAAATCTCACTAATGCGATAGAAAAAGAATTGATGGAATCATCACAGAAGGAAGTTCCAAGTTCATTGATAGGTGAGGCTGTAATGAAAAGGCTTCATACCCTTGACGGTGTTGCCTATGTAAGATTTGCCTCTGTTTATAGACAGTTCGAGGATATAAGCGAGTTCATGAAGGCAGTGAGAAGCCTCCTTGAATCCAAAAAATAAATGT
>JBFLZU010000128.1 GCA_040756155.1 Nitrospirota bacterium
ACGGTTCTATTTTATTGACAGTAAACCACCCCACCCAAAGGGTGGAGCTTTGTTAAAGGGAATAACTTTCATCTAACCTATTCATCCCCGCCCAAAGGGTGGGGCTTTCTGGTGGGGTGGTAAAGATAAAAGATGATAAAAGAACCTCGTATTTCATTGCTTGATTTAATTCTCTCCATTTCAGACGCTATGGACCTGGCTCACCCATTGGTAGCCAATCACCAAGAGCGGGTTGCCTACATTGCCTTTAGCATAGCAAAGGAGATAGGCTTATCCGTCAAAGAACAGAACGATATAATATTTGCTGGTGCAATACATGATATAGGATTACTTACACTCGAAGATAAGATGACTGCACTCGAATTCGAGTTTAAAGACCCATACAGGCACGCAGAGATTGGCTATCGGGCACTGAGAATGTCCGAACAATTCTCTAAATCCGCTGTCCTTATCCACTATCACCATACCAGGTGGAACAATGGGGCAGGTGCTAATGTAGAAGGAGAAGATGTCCCCATAGGAAGTCATATCCTTCATCTCTCTGACCGCATAGAGATAAGCATAGACAGGCAACAGGAGATATTAGGACAGGCAAAAAAGATTCGTAGCAGGATTGAAGAACATTCTGGAGAGATGTTTATGCCTGAATTGGTTGATGCATTTATAAATTTATCTAAAAAGGAATACTTCTGGCTCGATGCAACATCACAACATATTGGTTTAATTCTTCCTACAGTATCACTGATGCCGAGTTTCCTCTTAGGAGTAGAAAGTCTTACAGGCATAACTGATGTCTTTCGTAAAATCATTGACTTCAGGAGTAGATTCACCGCTACCCACACCAGTGGGATTGCTGCTACCTCAGAGATGCTCGCAAGACTGATGGGATTCTCTCAAAGGGAGTACAACATAATGAGAATCGCAGGCAACCTCCATGACCTCGGAAAACTGGCTGTGCCTTCAGAAATCCTTGAGAAACCAGCAAGTCTGAATGAGGATGAGTTCAATGTCATACGAAGCCATACATACCATACATATCGTCTCCTTGAAAGGATTAAAGGGCTGGAGACGATAAATGAGTGGGGTGCATTTCACCATGAACGTATGGATGGAAGGGGCTATCCATTCCATCACAAAGGAGAAGACCTAACACTCGGCTCACGGATAATGGCGGTTGCAGATGTATTTACAGCCATTACAGAAGACCGTCCTTACAGAAAGGGAATGGCACTCGATAGAGCCCTGCAGGTTGTCCAGCAGATGGCGGAACATGGGTCACTGGATTCGTATGTTGTATCGATATTAAAAACTCACTCGAATGAGATTGATGCCGCCCGTGTATCCGCCCAGTCAGCAGCAGTGGAGGAGTATCGAGAAACGTTAGATTAGAAATCCTCTGTAATCTCTTTTAGTCTGTTTTTATCTATAATAACCGTCTTCCCGTTCTTTATATCTATTATCCCCATCTTCCTGAACCTGCTCATAGTCCTTATTGCTGTCTCTACAGTCGTCCCAACCATCTCTGCAATATCCTGTCTCGTGAGTTTTATATCAATCCTTATGCCTCTCCCTTCAGGCAGACCAACCCTCTCTGAGAGTTTGAGGAGTATTGAGGCGATCCTTCTTTCAACCCTTTCAATGGCGAGTGCCTTCATCATATCGTGTGCGTCCCTCAGCCTTTTTCCCATGGCAGAGACTACATCGAGTGCAACAGAAGGAAACCTATCCATAACAGCAAAGAGATTCTTCCTCGATATCTTTATAACAACTGTATCATCCATCGCCTGTGCGGATGCAGGATAGGGTTTTCTGTCGAGCACTGCGACCGCACCGAACATTTCACTGGGTGGCACAATCTCGAGGATGATCTCCTTTCCATCAGCAGAGTGTTTGAGTATCCTTACCATTCCCTTAGAGACAACATAAAACCACTCAGAATCGTCATTTTCCCAGAAGATATATTCACCTTTTTTATAGTTCTCTTCAATAAAAAGACGGGCTAACAACTGAATCTCTTTACCATCAAGGGAGGCAAAGAGAGGAAGTCTTGAAATAATCTCTTCGTTTTTCATCCCTTTTTTAACTCCCTTTTCAGTATCTTCCCTGTTGGATTTTTTGGAAGAGAATCCCTGAATTCCACCTGTTTCGGCACTTTGAATATCGCAAGGTGCTCTCTACAGTAATCCCTTATCTCCTTTGGTGTAGAGATTTGACCATCTTTAAGCACCACAAAAGCCTTTGGTATCTCACCTGTATCTTTATCAGGTATACCGATAACCGCTACCTCTGAAACCTTTTGGTGCCTCAAGAGAACCTCTTCTATCTCTCTCGGATATACATTCATTCCGTTTACTATTATCATATCCTTTTTCCTGTCAACGATGTAGAGATAGCCATCGTTATCTATTCTCCCTAAATCCCCTGTAAAGAGCCAGCCATTTCTGAGTGTCTTTTCTGTTTCCTGAGGATTCCCCCCGTAGCCACGCATAACATTTGGACCACTGACAACAATCTCTCCGACCTCACCAGCAGGCAATTCAGTCCCATCATCAGAAACAATTCTCACAGAAACACCCGGCAGGGGCAGTCCAACAGAGCCTGCCTTTCTCACACCTTTAAGTGGATTCACCGATACCACAGGGGATGCCTCAGAGAGACCATAACCTTCAATGAGTGGAATCTGAAATCTTTCTTCAAATCTCCTGAGTATATCCTCAGACAGTGGTGCTGCACCCGACACGCATAGCCTGAGATTGAAAAATTTCAGCAATATCCACGGTATCCTTCTTTTTAAAAGGATATTGTAAATCGCTGGCACAGCCACAAAGATGGTTATCCGCTCAAGTAACAGTGCCTTTATCAATTGGGAGAATGGTCTTACCGATGGCAGGATAATAATCCTTGCACCAACACTGAGGGGGACAAGCACACACACCGTAAAAGTGAATGAATGGAACATAGGGAGGAAAAGCAACATCCTGTCTTTATCTGTAACCTCTATCGCCTCTCTGCAGGCTATAACATTGGAGATAAGATTACTGTGTGTAAGCATTGCACCTTTGGGGAAACCTGTTGTCCCTGATGTATAGATGATAACTGCTGTATCATCCGCAAGGGGGGAGGGTATGGAAGAGGGCATCCCAGCCCTTCTCCTCAAAATCTCCGCTATATCCATCACTCTGATATCTTTTATGCCACTCACTATTCCTGAGAGATCTGATGAGGTGATAACGAGTTTTGCACCGCAATCCCTTATGATATACGATACCTCTTCTCCTGTAAGCATAGTATTAAGTGGAACCGCTATAGCACCTATCCTTAATATCCCGAAATAGGAGATGATGTAATCAGAGGAATTCCTAAGGAGTAACGCTACCCTATCACCACTGGTTATACCGAGTGTTAAAATGACAGAGGAAAAACGCTCAATAAGTGTTAAGATCTCTTTGTATTTTAGCTTCTTTCCATCGAATATCAGAGCAGTTCTGCGAGAATGTTGTATGGCTGCATTATAGAGAAGGTCAAGCAGGGTTTTATCAGAAGTTTCCATAAAATTACACTAATAACACTCCTCGAGGAGTCTCTTTATCGTATCCTTCAACTCTGTAAGGTCTGAGGACTTGACAACATATTCATCTGACGCCCATACATTGAAATTATCCATATAATCATATGCAGTGCATATCACAACAGGCAATCTCGGGTTATATTCCTTAATCTTTTTTAATGTCTCAATACCATCAAGTCCTGGCATCAGTATATCAAGTGTAACAAGATGGGGGTGGTGTTCCTTAACAACAGATAAGGCTACCTCACCACTCTCTGCCAGTATCACAGTATATCCCTCACCTTCCAGCTCCTGTCTGTAAAGTTCAAGGATATCCGTATCGTCATCAACCACTAATATCTTAAACATTTTCACCTCCCCTGCGGAAGTTTAATGATAAATGTTGCGCCGATACCTTTTCTATTAATGACCTCTATATCTCCCCCATGTCTTTCTATTATCCTGTGAGCAATAGCAAGACCAAGCCCTGTCCCTGAGGATTTCGTAGTAAAAAATGGATCGAAGATATGCTCAATGGCGCCCTTCTCAATACCTCTACCCGTATCGCTTATCTCGATAAGCACAATCTTCCCATCCGGAGATGGCTGAAGAACAGCCTTTATAAACACCTCCCCATCCCTTCCAACAGCCTGTAGTGCATTTTTTAGTATGTTGATTATTGCCTGTTTGAGTTGTTCTTGGTCGACAGAGATGGAAATCTCCTTTTTTGGAATGTCTTTAAATATCCTTATCCCCTTTTCCTCAGACTCTGCAGTAAAGATAGAGACAATATCGCTAAGAAGGCTATTCAGGTTGCATTCCTGAAGATGAAGTGGTGCCTCTTTAACAAAACTCATCAGGTCATGGAGTATACCTTCCAGCCTGTTTACTTCTTTTATTATTATATCGGTAGCTTTCTGTTTCTCAATATCTTTTTCTTTATCGAATTCCCTTACCATGCGTCTGGCAAATCCACCAATGGATACAAGGGGATTGCGTATCTCATGGGATATCTTCATCGCCATCTCTCCGAGTACAGCCATCTTCTCTGAGTTTGCAAGTTCTCTCCTGAGCCTCCTATCTTCTGTAACATCCCTTAACACATGGAGGGCACCTATTAATTCTCCTTCTGTGTTAAACATAGGCGTAATAGACGAAAGGAAAACACCATTCATCCTGCTGTCTTCAACCTCCTCAACAATCCTCTCTCTGGTTTTGATAGCCCTTTCATGAAATCTGTGAAAAAAAGGTAGGAGTTCACCACATTTTCTCCCGATAATCTCATCCTCAGAGAAGCCAAGTCTTTTACTCATAGCCCTGTTGACCCTTTTTATTCTGTAGTTATTATCACTGAAGAATATCATATCATCAATGGTATTGAATATATTTTCCATCTCTATCTCTGCATTTACAATCTTTTCAAATAGCTGTGCATTCTCGATAGAAGATGCGGCATGGTTGGCGAACATCATAAGCGTATTAATATCATCATCCGTAATGGGTCTCCCTGAATAAAGATTATCTACAACTATCACACCTATTACCTTGTCTTTTGCTACTAGTGGGACGGTTGCAAAACTGTTAGTCCCGAAGCGCTCAATGAAAAAGGCATTTACCCTGTGATCGCTTTTTGCATCAGGTATATTAAATGGCTTTTTTTCAAACACAGTCAATGACATCACTGTCCTTTCACCCGAGATATCAATCTCTATATCCTTCATGAGTCTATCAAGATAAGACTCTGAAATCTCACCGATAGTCGCAATCATAGACTCAAGGGTTATCTTATTTTCGCTTAATTCGGACCATATCCTGCCTGCCTCCTCAGGACTCGATGGACCAACACCCATCATACCCTTAAGGGTGGTTCCATCCTCATCCAGCAAGAATAGCATCGCCCTGTTAAAACCGAGCCCATCGCCCATTGTCACAGCAGTGAGGATAATCCTGAGTAATCTATCAAGATTGAGGGTACCTCTCATCGCCTTGCTTATAAGGTAAAGCCGGGACAGTTCATGCATCCTTTTTATTAACTCTTTCTCGACTCTCTTTTTCTCGGTAATATCCTTTGCTATCCCGGAGATACCTATAACTTTCCTTTCAGAGTTTATTATCGGTGATAATGTCAGGACGATATCTATAATGGTTCTATCCTTTCTTCTCCTTACAGTCTCAATATCTCTAATCGTCTCACCCCTTTTTATCCTCTCAAGAAATTCTCTTTCCTCCCCCATCAACCATTCTGGAACCATTGGTAAGAATTTCCCTACAGCCTCTTCTGCTGTAAATCCATACATCTTCTCAGCACCCTTGTTCCAGGAAGTGATGATACCATTGAGGTCTGATGTGACGATTGCATCTGCAGTATTATCTATAATGCTCTGGAGGTGGTCCCTTGTCTCTTTGAGTCTATTTATACTTTCTATGTAATCTTTATTCTGCTCTTGCATGTTGTCCAAAATATGAGTGAAAAATAGGTCAGGCATCCTGCCTGACATCCGAGGCAAGCCTGTCCTGGCGTCAGGCCAGGGATGCCTCGTCTATTTTCTGGTTGTTGTTCCCTTTACCTTCTCATATAGTTTTATATATTTCTCCGCTGATGCCTCCCATGAAAAATTACACTGCATGGCATTGGCTACGAGTCTTCCCCAGAGTTCTTTATCCCTGTATATTTCCTTTGCACGCCTTATAGCATTGAGCATTGCCTCTGAGGAGTAATCCTCAAATGTGAAACCATTACCTGTCCCTTTATCAGGATTAAATTCCTCAACTGTATCAGCAAGCCCACCTGTCTTTCTTACAATTGGAATCGTTCCATACCTGAGACTTATGAGCTGACCGAGTCCACAGGGTTCATACCTTGAGGGCATAAGGAAAAAATCAGAGCCAGCATATATACGTCTCGCAAGCACAGGATCAAAACGGAGATTTACAGAAACACTCTTGGGATACTTCTTTTTAACATCTTTGAATACCCTGTGGAAGTGCTCCTCACCTGTACCAAGGATTACTACCTGAAATCCCTCTGATATTATTTTATCTATTGTCTCTGCTACAAGGTCAACTCCTTTCTGTGCAGCAAGCCTTGTAATCATACCTATGATTGGCATACCCTGCGTTCCTCTTATGGCGAGCCGGAGTTGTCTCTGAAGGTCTCTCCTGCATACACCCTTACCCTCAATTCTATTTAGACCATAGGGCTCTTTTATATTACTATCTATAGATGGATTCCACTCATTATAATCTATACCATTAATCACCCCATAGAGATCTCTGCTTCTTTTCCTCAGAACACCGTCAAGTCCAAAGCCATACTC
>JBFLZU010000129.1 GCA_040756155.1 Nitrospirota bacterium
CAGGAAATCTTATATCACTATTGTGGAAAAAGTGGGGAATTACTTTGATACTAACTGGGGAATTATTCTGATACCAGGTGGGGAATTATTTTGATACTAACTGGGGAATTTCGCTGATACTCGACACATGTTGATTTATCCAAAAATATAACATTTATCCATTCATTTTTCTCATTATTTCGTACTTCCCCAAACCAAATGCTGTCCCTTTTCCAACATGCAAAATTTCACCTGCTTTGATAAATGATATAAATGGCTCTATATTGCCTTCAAATGTAATATTGCCCACAAAGCCCCCCATCTTCATCCTCACATCCTGTCTTCCCGAATATCTCTCCCAGTCATACCATCTCAAATCTTTATTTTTAACCCTGATTTCTTTTGCCTTTTCGATAAGCCCTTTGAAATCCCATCCAGAAGGGTCGATGTTACAGTGAAAATATGAGAGAAGTGAGAGTCTTCTTAAAAGGTTTCTTACAAGGATATGGAATTCGAGGTCGAGGGTGAGATGGCCGTTGTATATGATGCGTGTTGGAGTCTTAAAGTCAAGAGTCAAATTGTAGGGGCGAGGCCGTGCCTCGCCCTCGGAATTAAGATTAGAACTGGATTCCCACTTTCGTGGGAATGACATTATTGACGAGGTGAATGGTTTCAGGGTCATTGTGTCTGATGAGTAAATGACCGCCGACTCCTGACTTCTGACTTCTTTCAGTTCGAACCTTCCCTTACCCTTTCCTATCCCTGTCTTTCCAAGTTCTGTGAATGTATAAATAAAGTAGGGGAGGTAATCTATTGCCCTGCCTATCAAGATAAGTCCAAAGTTTATCTCGTCGCCGGGTTTATAGCCCCTTCGCCTCTCAGGTGGTGGTTCTATAACAAAGGGGTGTGGTGCGGACTCATATTTACGCATCACTGCTGTATTCGAAGGAGGAGGGGTCTCAAACACATAAGAATAAACACATTTCTCTTTAAGTATGCATTCATGACATGACTTATTCCTTAAAGTGCAGACAACCCTCCTGAATGCGTTGCCGAAACCACCCCTCAATGTTGAGCCTTTGTAAGATGGTAGTATTAGTGACTCTTCTGCTACGAGGTTAAATCTAAAACGGGATAAATAAAGCATAAACAACTAATATCACAAAAATGGGCTGTGTTCAACAGGAAAAAATCTTCTGGGCGGTAAGATGAGATGATTTTGTCAGAAAGATGACAGTTTTATCCATTGATTTGTTAGTAATTTGTTATTAAAATGATAACATGAAAAAGGTACTCACGATATGCCCTTACTGTGGATGTGGCTGTGGACTCTACCTTACTGTTGAGAAAGATAAGGTAGTAGGTGTCCTTCCAAGTGTTGAACATCCTGTAAGTCAAGGAAAGCTTTGTGTCAAGGGATGGAATGCTCACGAATTCATCCACCATCCTGAGAGACTCAAGACACCACTCGTAAGAGAAAATGGCAGGTTAAAAGAGGTCTCATGGGATGAGGCATTCAGAACAATTATTGATGCATTCAAAAGAATAATCTCAATGGCAGGAAGTAATGCCATCTTTGTTCTTTCCTCTGCAAAATGCACCAATGAAGAAAACTATCTTCTTATGAAGTTTGCAAGGACAGTTATAGGGACAAATAACATTGATAACTGCGCAAGGCTATGTCACTCATCGAGTATGGGTGGACTTGCAACTGCATTCGGTTCTGGTGCTATGACTAACTCTATAGAGGAAATAGAAGAGGCCAATGTCCTTCTGATAATTGGGTCAAATACCACAGATGATCATCCTATGATAGGTGCAAGGGTAATAAGAGCAATTGACCGTGGGGCGACACTTATAGTTGCTGACCCGAGGGTAACACCGATAAGTAAACTTGCACATATATATCTTCAGCCAAGAGTAGGAACAGATGTAGCATGGCTGAATGGCATGATGAATATAATAATATCAGAAAACCTCGTAGACATATCCTTTATAAAGAGGAGGACAGAGAATTTCGACGAATTAGCGAGGGTAGTTTCAAGGTATACGCCTGAATTTGTGGAGAATATTACGGGAATCCCCGAAGAGAAACTCATACAGGCAGCGAGGGTATATGCCTCAGATAAGAAGGCAATGCTCATATACGGAATGGGACTTACACAGCATACAACCGGGGTGGACAATGTGAAAGCATGTGCAGACCTGGCTATGCTAACTGCACATGTAGGTCACAGGGTCTCCGGAATAAATCCCCTCAGGGGGCAGAATAATGTGCAGGGTGCTTGCGATATGGGTGCACTCCCTGATGTTTATACAGGCTATCAGAAAATCATAGATAATAAAGTACGGAAGAAATTCGAGACTGCATGGGATAGAAAACTGCCCAAAAATACAGGACTTACTCTCACAGAGGCTTTCGAAAGCGCTATAAATGGAAAGATAAAAGGTATGTATATTATGGGCGAAAATCCACTCGTTTCCAATCCAGACATCAATACGGTAGAAAAGGTGCTGGATAGCCTTGAATTTCTTGTGGTTCAGGACATATTTCTTACAAAGACGGCACAGAAAGCCCATGTAATCCTTCCAGGCGCATGTTTTGCTGAAAAAGACGGGACATTCACTAACACAGAACGGAGGGTTCAGCGGGTCAAAAAAGCAGTAGAACCTCCTGGAAAAGCGATGGCAGATATAGCTATAATCTGTGAGCTTTCCAGTCGGATGGGCTATCCTATGGAATACAAGGGAGCATATGAAGTAATGGAAGAGATAGCACTGCTCACACCTATATACAGTGGTATTTTCTTTTACCGACTCGAAGAAGGATGGGGACTTCAGTGGCCATGCAAGGACAGAACACATTTAGGAACCCCCTTCCTCCATAGAAAAAGATTTACGAGAGGTCAAGGTTCATTCACAGCTGTAGAATATAAACCTCCAGCAGAAGAGAGAGATGAAAATTACCCTTTCATCCTTACAACAGGGCGAAGCAGCTTCAGGTACCACACAGGGACTATGTGTGGGAGGACTTCTACCCTTGAAAGGGAATTACCTGAAAACTATGTAAATATGAATCCATCTGATGCTAATCCACTTGGTATAAAAAACGGTTCATATGTTAAGGTAGCATCAAGAAGGGGAGAGATTATAACCATGGTTGCTGTAAATGATTCTGTTCCGGCAGGTGTAGTCTTTATTCCTTTTCAATATAGCAACAGTCCGGTTAACATACTCACTAACCCAACCCCTGACCCAGAGGCGAAGATACCTGAATACAAGGTGTGTGCAGTAAGAATAGAGCCCATTCCCCCTCACCTTCCCTGAAACGAGTTCAGGTCTCTCCCCTCAGGGGAGAGGGCTTCGTCGTGAGCTCAGCCGAACGGATGGGTGAGGGGATAGGTCTGGATATGGCAGAGGACAGAGAAGATTATATACTTAATAAAGACCATCTCTTCTACTGGCTGAGACAATTAAGAAAGACTGCAGAATTGATTGCACCAAAAAGAGAGCTCAGTGGAGAAATAACATTCACAACTGTCGTAAACATACATGATATTGCCCTCAATTATACTGCACCAATACTCTCAACGAAGCATATCCTATTTCCACAGACAGATATAATGTTTAAATACTCCCTTAAAGTGCCGGGAAAGGTGCAGTCAACATTTAATGCAAGAAAAAAGGTGGTCTTCGGCGTTCCTTCCTGTGGTATCTCCGCATTACTTATTGCAGACAGGGTGTTTGGAAATGGATATACTGACCTTTACTACTTTGCTCGAAGGAAAAACACAATCTTCGTATCCATCGGATGTAATAATCCACTTCAGACATGCTTTTGCTATAGTCTCGGGACAGGTCCTTTTTTAGATCATGGGTTTGATATACAACTTACCGATCTCGGTGATAGATATTTTGTTCAAACAGGGACTGATGCAGGGAAAACGATAATAATGCAGTACCGTTTTCTATTTGATGAAGCAGATAAAGAGGATTATGACGATCAGTATGAAACAATGCTGACAGCACAAAGTAAGTTTGAAGGGAGGATAGACCTTGAATTATATCGAAAGAAACTCGAGAATGGACAAATTAATGAGGCATTCTATGAGTGGACAGCAGACAGGTGTTTTGAATGTGGTGGATGCACCTATTTATGTCCTCTCTGCTTATGCTTTAATATTATAGATGTGGAGGAGACAGCAAAATCAGTGACCCCTGAGAAATCAAAAGATTTTTTGAAGACACCATCTGGTGAAAGATTCAGGATATGGGATTCGTGCATGTTTGCTGGATTTACAAAGATGGCAGGAGGGGTAAACCCTCATTGGAATAAAAAGGATCGTATCAAGAGATGGCACTACCATAAGATTCTCTATTATCCTGAGAAATACAATGTCTTCGGTTGTGTTGGTTGTGGTCTATGTACTATTACCTGTCCCGGGAAGATTGATATGGCTAATACTGTTATAAGGATTAAGAACCTATGAATCCGTATCTGCCACAGGCGGCTGAAATCATGGAAATAAAGAGACTCTCGAAGGATGTTAAAAGTTTCATAGTCAGATTTACCGATAAGGAGGCAATGCATTCATTTAAATTTATGGTAGGACAGTTCGTTATGGTATCCCTCTGGGGTGTTGGGGAATCGCCCATATCTATAACATCTCCACCTCACGAAGAAGATTATTTGGAACTATGCATAAAGGATGCTGGTCGTCTGACCCATTATATTCACCAGCTTACAAACGGAGACCGGATAGGTATAAGGGGACCATACGGAAATCATTTTCCTCTGGAGCGTTTAACAAGAAGAGACCTGCTACTCGCTGCAGGGGGTATAGGGATAGCACCTATAAGGTCAGTTGCTGCCGAGGTTATAAGGAATAGAGACCTTTATAACAAGGTAACAATCATATACGGTGCCAGAACCCCATCTGACCTTATCTATAGTAAAGAGCTGAGGAAGGCATGTCTGGAGAATAATATCAGATTGCTATTAACTGTTGATAAAGGAAATAACTCATGGAAGGGGAAAACAGGTTTTGTGAGTGAGTTATGTTCAGAACTTGACCTCACCACAACCATAGCCTCTGCACTTATCTGTGGTCCTCACCTTATGATGGAATCAGTAACAGGACGGCTTATAAATCTCGGATTTTCAGAAGACCAGATATTCCTGAGTCTTGAGAGGCAGATGAGATGTGGTGTCGGAAAATGTGGGCACTGCTATGTCAATGGTAAATTCGTATGTGAAGACGGTCCTGTATTCAACTATTCTGCGATAAAAAGGTTTTTATAAAATCTGATTTTTCAGCGATACATTTCCAATTTTAAATCATAAAGACTTTACCTTTTTACCCACCATGCGGAAAGCCTGTTGACAAGACTGTGGCCCAGTATAAAAGAAGGGTGTGTGCCGTTTTGCATACCTTTGGAGGATAGATAAATCCTGTTGTCACCATAGTAAGATTTTTCTTGACTATATCGGTTAAAATTGTTAAAATTTAACCGATAAAACTTATAAGATTAAAATATATCATGGAAAAGTCAAAGATAGTAGAGGTGCTGGCTGAGTGGAACTTCTGGAGAGCCACCCGCGATGTAGGTATCTTGAGGGAATCTTACCTTGAGAAAATGGCAAAACTGGAGAAGACAGGTCAGATAGTCACCATAATGGGTGTAAGAAGGGCGGGTAAGTCCACCCTGATGCTACAGTACATTAAGGGTTTAATAGACCAAGGGCTTGACCCAGCCTCCACCCTTTATGTGAACCTTGAGGATCCGAGGTGGGGTGAACTCTCACAGCAATTCCTTCAGGCAATCTGGGAGGCGTATCTTGAGTGGCTTGAACCAAAGGCCAAGCCCTTTGTCTTCTTCGATGAAGTTCATCTTGTGCCTGGATGGGAAAGGGTTGCCAGGGCACTTCATGAGCGTAAGGAGGCAACTCTTTTTATCTCGGGTTCTTCATCAAAACTACTAAGCATGGAATTTGGAAGTGTGCTTACAGGCAGGCATGTTAGTCTTGTGGTCTATCCCCTTACCTTTAGAGAATTCCTTCTCTTCAAAGGGTTTGAACTTGAGCTGAGGCTTGAGCTCCTTCTGACAAGAGAGAGGGTAAAGATTTCCCGCCTCCTCAGGGAATACCTCGAATGGGGTGGATTCCCTCAGGTTGTGCTTTCAGGAGAAAAGAGGGAGATGCTTACCGGATATTTTGATGATGTGATAAGCCGGGACATTGTGGAACGCTATGGTATCAGAAAGCCTGATAAACTCAAGGCACTGGCGCGGTATTATCTTACAAACATCGCCTCACCCATCTCCTTTAACAGAGTAAGGCGGTTTCTCGGCATTCCTCTGGACACAGTAGAGAGGTTCTCCTCCTACCTGACTTATCCCTACCTGATATTCTTTACAAAGAAGTTCTCCTACTCTCTCAAGGAGCAGGAGGTCAATCCGAGAAAAGTATACTCCATCGATACGGGTCTGAGAAATACAATCTCCCTGAGATTCTCAGAAGACATAGGCAGGCTCTATGAGAATGTGGTCTTTCTTCACCTAATCCAGCAGGGCAAGGAGGTCTTTTACTGGAAGAACAAGGCAGAATGCGATTTCCTTGTGCGAACAGGTCGGGGTCCAAGCGAAGCTATTCAGGTCTGTCATACGCTTACTGAGGAGACAAAGAATAGGGAACTAAGGGGGGTTCTTGAGGCGATGGAGAACTTCAGGCTTAAATCTGGCTTTGTGATCACAGAGGATTATGAAGGACAGGAGCAATACAAAGGAAAAACGGTTATTTTCGTCCCGCTCTGGAAATGGCTCTACCGTGGTATAGATTAAGAGAGATAGTAACTCTCAGTATTGTAAAGAATTCTATTTTAGGTTAAAAATACTTCACCTTTTGTCACTTTCTGTGTAAAAAACTTAAAGGTCTAAAAAGGGTGTATTTCCATGGGGACGAAAACCCTTAAAAGAATTTACACAAAAAGATTAGCACCTTCCTGAAAAAACACTATTAAAATTTTTTAAATAGTGTAGATTTCACTCGCTATCATCAACTAAATTATTTTATGGATTGTACAGTAAATTTGCCATATAATGTATGTTATAAATGGGGATTAATATGGCTTAGATGACGTAAAATAAAGCTTCAATTGTGCCGTATAATTATAAGTGAGGACGAATATTTCGAATCCCTGAAAATGCATAGTGAGCACATTCCCGCAGCTTGCTGCGGGGTTAGCGAGCGAATTATGAAAAAGGAAAATTCCTTACATTTCGAAAATTCCCTGCAGCTTGATGCAGGGATCTTCGATTGGATAAGCCAGCGATGGGTTCAAGGTAACAGCGTATGATTCCTTACAAGTGTGGTCGGCAAGATTACTGAGCCAAATACGTTGAAAGGAAGGAGGAGAACTATGCGAAATATTGCGATGTTATTAATCGGTCTTTCGGCACTAGGTTTTGTGTTAGCCTTAATCTCGGTTTTGGTGGTGGGTGACCCAATTGTGGGAGTTACTGCAGAGGGATTCTCGCGAGGATGTACTAATCTTGCACTAATAGCCATTGCATTGGGTGTGTGGTTTAGAGGAGGAGCCAAAGAAGCGTAGAGTAATCTGACGTAAATCTTAGTTTTAATATCCCTTGAAGCTGAAGATTAGTAAGTGCAAGAAATAACCCATTGTTCTTCAACCGATACTTCCTGAAAGTGAGAGTTATTCACTAGCCTTCGTGATACAATATTTCACAAATTGATAAAATGTGGAAGCCTTCTTCCATCCTCATATATTTTTTGACAAGGTTCAAACTATCTGCTATAAAGATTATAAAGAAAGAATAGGTCAGGATTTAACCTGCATTGTGTGATTTAACTTGCACTATGCCTTCATGGGAGGTCAAAAATGGCAGCTGAAAAAGGGCAGGTAGTAATGGTCGAGACAGGACCGATTGTTCTATACTGGACGTGTCCTAATTGTAATAGAGATAATCAGGCAGATATTAAGAGAGGCTTTGATCACATCAAAGAAATTGAATGTGAGTGCGGAACCGTCATTACAAGACAGGGTGAAGTCCCATGGGTAGTAAAATGAGGCAAAACTGTTGCTGATATTTAGGGCTGATATCTAGGCTGATATTTAGGGACAGCGACCATTTTTGTTAAAATCCGAAGCTTAACACTATTGTTATGATAGCTTTCTACCAGGAATCGTTAATCTTCATCACACAATCAATCTAACTCTTTGTAGGTGAAATGTTTAAATGAATGTTATGGACAAGGTCAATTACCGTAACCTCTGGTGGTGATAGAAAACGGATTGGTGGCCCCCATGTCCCTGCACCCCTACTCACATATAAATAGGAATTATTCAGCAGTTTTAACTGTCCTGCGTCAATGGGATAATATAGTCGTGTAAAGAGATTAAAGGGGAAGAATTGTCCCTTATGGGCATGTCCTGAAAGCTGTAAATCAAAAAGACCAATTACATTTTTATCAAGAAGGGGTCTGTGTTTGAGTAATAGATTAAACTTTTCACGGGGAAGGCTTAAGAGCAATTCCTTTTCTGGGATTTCTTTGAAAAGACCGTAATGTTGTCCAGCAGGGTCGTCAATACCAGCGATATTGATTAATCCAGCAACAGTGATTCCTTCTCCCCTCAGAACTTTAAAGCCTGCCCTTTCTGTAAAGTCCAGTGCCTGAGGAAGCCCTGCATAGAATTCATGATTTCCGGTTACCGCAAATTTCCCATATCTTGGATTGATCTCCTTCAGGAGTTCTGCAAGTCCGGAAAGACTATTAATCTGTCCATCAACCAGGTCTCCAGTAGAAACAATAATGTCGGGATTCGCAGCCTTAACTTCATTAAGAATTCTTTTTAATCTTTCTTCCCTGACAATAAGGCCGAGATGGATATCAGAGATCTGAACTATCCTCAGTCTGCCGATCTCTTCAGGGATCTTATAGGTTCTGAGCATTATCCTTTCGGTGCTTATGTTCCTTGCCTCAAAGTAGCCGTAAATACTGATAATAACTGAAAGTAGAAGGGGTGCATAAAAAGAAAATCTTACAGAAGGGTTTATAGGAGATAAATCCCTCTGGAAGATGAAACTACTTGAATATACCAGGAAGCGATAAATATCAATGATGAAGGAGGCAGAGACAAATAAAAGCAGAACCCCCATCCATGTATATCCGATGTAAGACATCAGGCGTGCAACAAACTCAAGTCCAGACCTTTCAGATAAACGCACAATAAAAGGAGTAACGACCATCAGCAACATGAAGGGTATAAAATAAATACTGATCTTAGTGCCAAAAGCAAAGGCAACCTTTGCCTTCAGGAAGGCATAGAGATGCATCCCTCCATAAAGCAGAAAAAAGGTTATGAGAAAAAGGGACATACTTGCCTCTTCTTTCACGCGGCTTGCAGCTCTGCAGGACCAACAACATTCGTCAGGGTTGAATTACCCAATGGGGTCGTGAAGCCATCCAGCTTCTTATGGTTTCTGGTAACCAATTTTCTCTTTTTCTCAATCCACTTCAGACTTCTTCTTGAACTTCGCCTGAAGGTCGTCGAGCACTGAATAGACAACAGGGACAACAACAAGGGTAAGAAATAGTGATGTCAGGAGTCCTCCTATGA